>JAUMDQ010000279.1:0-4795 GCA_032121715.1 Flavobacterium sp. | reverse complement strand
ATCGATATTTTCTAATTTATTTGTTGCGATAATGATGTTCTTCTTAATTTCAAATCCTTTTTCGTATTCCGTAATCGTATCTTTAGTAAATCGATTGTCATATACTTTGGTTTGCGAAATAAAATCTACTGAAATAACTTCTTTTTTAATTCCATAATATTTTAATTTCGAAATCAAATCGGAAATTCTATTGTTAATTTGATTGTCACAGGAAATGGATGATTTGTCTTCCTCATTCACACCTAAAGTAATAATGAACTGATCTGCTTTCTGATTCAAAACCACTTTAGCAGATATGAATAACATCGAATCATTCATAGTAATATTGGGAGTTGTATTTATTTGAATTGTATTCTCATTTCTATAATACGTATTGTTTTTATCTTTATAAATTTGGTTACCACTAATTTGTCCAAAAAAGGAATTTGAGATTAATAGTGTGATAATAAGAAAAGTGATTTTTGCCCTCATGATATTTCGTTTTAAATGTTTAACAGGACAAACTTAACGCAACACCAAATTTTTATTTGGCAAAACCGCTGTTTACTGATTGTAAAGTATTTTCAGTACATTTACAGCAGTTTTACAGTAGTGAAAAGACATAGAAATACTACTTTTGAAAAACAATTTATGACAGATTTAGAAATTTTTTATCAACTAAAGAAAAGCGTTTTGGAACACTACCAAAAGAGCTATCCGTATTTTAACGGAAGTTGGAAAAGTTTTAGTTCTCAAGATATTTTAAATCTAATTGATGCTATTCAATTAAAAACGAAGCAATCAGTTAGTGAAAAGTGGATTTACACGCATTTAAAACCCGAAACCAACGAGAAATTACCACGAAAAGATATGTTAGATATTTTGAGTGTGTATGTTGGAAAATCAGGTTGGGATGAGTTGAGGTTCGATGATAATATTAAAGACAATAAAATCATCAATATTAAGAATAATTCAAAGAAGAAATTTGGAATTTTGGTATTGATTTTTGGCGTTTTAATAATAGGCTTTGCGATTTGGAAGTTCACGTCAAAAAACAATCAAAAATTAGAATTTCAAAATAGTTTTACGAAAGATTCTATTTCGAAAGAAGATGTAAAAGCTTATGTTGTCGAAGATTCTGTTGAAAAACCAATCGATTTGAAATCGCCAACTTTAAATTTAGATAAAGGAACTAAAGTTGTTATAAAAAGTCTGTTTTACAAACCAAAAGAAATTACAATTTCTACAAATGAACCCTTTTCAAGAGTAGAATTAAATCCAAATGATTACGCTATGATGCTCAAAGCCTTTATGAAAAGTGACATCAAAGATTGGCAAACAAGAAAAGAACAATTGCACAAAATTTTATCAGACAATTTAGAAGTTATGATCATGTTGCAAAATGATTTAGGTGCAGAATATTTTAATAAAACTGAGTTCTCACAAAAAGTCGTAATTCCATCAGCTTCGTTAAAAAAATTAAAAATTGTAGAATTAAGACAAGAAAAAGACAATAAAATATCGTTTTTACGATTAACCGAAGAGTAAATGAAAAATCTAATTTACATATTGCTATTTTTTCCATTGTTTGTAATTGGGCAAAGTAATTCTCAGAAAGAAGAAGTTTCTGTTTCTAAAGAATCGTCAAAAAAACAGATGTTCTTTAGTTCAATTAAAGACAATCTTAATGCAAAAGTTGTGCTAGCTTATGCCAATAAAAGTTCAGAAGTAATTACCGATTTTTATAATTACTTGACGTTGTATAATCAGTCGGAAACTCTTGATTTACAAAAAGAAATTGATCAATCAATCAAGCAAATCTATTGGTCAGAAAATGTTTTGGTTGAAGATTTTATTAACGGAACCAATAAAAAAATTACGTTGCTTCAATTCTTGCAATATTGTAAAGAAAATAAGTTTGTGGTCACCGTTTCTAATTTGCAAAATACGACTGTAGAATCCAACCATTTTGTGATGAAATACCAATTGTTAGTTACTAATAAATCGGTAACTAAAACCTATAATTTGAGTCAGAAAGTATATTTATATCCTGTTTTAAAAACTTTCGGAAATACTGAAAAAGTTGTATGGGAACTAAAATTAGGTGAGTTTTAATGGCATACCATCGTAACAATTTTCATAAATATACGTTTTGCTTGTTTCAACAAGTAGACAACTCTGTTTTGTCCGATTTGAAACTCGGTTATAAAAGTACTTCGGGTAGCGAATATTATTTTACAGAAATTGGCGTGTACAGAAAATCCAACCATTGGGGAAGAGCAGCTAATTGTCGTTGGAGATTAATCGTGAATTTCGAATATAAAAATCAAACCGAAATTATAGGATTTGCACGTTGGGCTGACTTTTATTCGAATAATGAAACTGAAAAGTTGTTTTATATCGAAATTAATGAAGAAAAAAACGAAGTCCATTTCAATCATAAAAACAATCCAAATTACAACAATCAAGTTTTAAGAAACGCTTCGGAAACGGCTAAAAGAATTAAAGAAATAAAAGAAGTTTTACAAAGTAATTCTTGGGCAAAATACTTAGTTTTTGATGATTTTGAAGAAATTAGACGTAAAATGCTGTCAGAATTGAGCAATACCAACGAAAGTTTCGTAAATTTGCGTAAAATATTAAAAGATGGGAAGAAATAACGCCATAAATCAAGACAAGCATAAAAAGCAATTGGATAATCACATGAAGAAAATTAAACAGACAAAACAAACTTCTGCTGCCAAAAAAGCTTCTATTTTAGAGCAATACAAACAATCGCTAAAAAAACAGTAATTCCTTTGTTTTTTTACGGTTGCCAATAATTTTTTGCTATATTTGAGTAAATCAGTTTTTATATGACTACAACTTCAAATTTCAGGCAAAGAATTTTTCAACATTTAGATGGATTAGTAACCGCACCAGTTGTTTACGCATTACATCAAAAAGGAATTTTAAACTATCTGCTCGAAAATAAAGAAGTTTCTCTATCTGAATTAGTATCAGAATTCAAAGCTAATGAAGGGTATCTAAATATAGCTTTGCGAGTTTTGGCTTCTCAAGGTTTGCTAGAATATAATTTAGATAATGCTAATAATTCTGTAGAAGTATCGATCAATTCCAAATCGGCACTTTTCTTTTCATTAGCACCAGTTTACGAAGAAGTTATTGATGTTTTAAAGGAGAAAGATTGGTTTACTTCGGTACAAATTCAAAACGAATCATATCACGATTTAAATGCATTATTTGAATGGTATAAAAACAATTGCCATATTCAACTTTCTGAAAAGGAAGAAGAAAGAGCCATTCAAGAACAATTTTTAGCTCATATTGAAGGATTTCTTGTTGGACCCATTATTGTAAGTTTAGGAATGACAGGTATGTTTCATAAATATTTTATGGAAACGTCTTTCAGTCCGGAAGAATTTCACAAACATCCTGAAGTTTTCAAAATTATTTTAGATTTCTTTACACATTTAGGTTGGTTTACGCGTAAAAAAGACAATTATCAATTTACAGAATTAGGTTTATCTTTTGCCAAAAGAGCTTCAGCTTATGGCGTAACCGTTTCTTATTTGCCTATGTTTAAAAACATGGACAATTTATTGTTTGGAAATCCTAAAATATTGCGAGAAACTGCTGTTGGTGAAGATGAAATTCACGTCAATAGAGAAATGAATGTTTGGGGAAGTGGTGGCGCGCACACCACTTATTTTAAAGTTATCGATGAAATTATTATCGAACTTTTCAATAAACCCATCAACGAACAACCTAAAGGAATTTTAGATATGGGTTGTGGAAATGGTGCTTTTTTGCAACATATTTTTGAAGTTATAGAACGACAAACCATTCGTGGAAAAATGCTGGATGATTATCCTTTGTTTTTGGTCGGAGCCGATTATAATCAAGCCGCATTGAAGGTGACTAGAGCGAATTTGATAAAAGCAGATATTTGGGCAAAAGTAATTTGGGGTGACATCGGAAATCCAGAATTATTAGCTTCAGATTTACAAGAAAATTACAATATCGATTTAAAAGATTTATTGAATGTACGAACATTTTTAGATCATAATCGCATTTGGGAAACACCAAAACAGATTTCAAAAGATAGAATCAGTACATCAAGCGGTGCTTTTGCTCATCGAGGCGTTTGGATTAAAAACAACGAAGTAGAAGATAATTTGTTTGAACATTTGCAAAAATGGTCGCCTTACGTACAAAAATTTGGATTATTAATTATAGAATTACATACGATTCCTCCAGAAATAACAGCTAATAATTTAGGAAACACAGCTGCAACAGCTTATGACGCGACTCACGGTTTTTCAGACCAATACATTGTAGAAATTGATGTATTGCATAAAATCGCCGCCGAAGTAGGTTTGTTTCCAGATCCATTATATTTTAAAAAATTCCCTAATACCAATTATGCCACAGTTAGTATTAACTTACTAAAAGGCTAATTTTAAAAAAGATATGTTTACAGAACAAATAGTAAATTTAAAACCGAAAGTTCAAACGATTATTGACTTTATAGCCAAAAAAGATTGGGTAAACGCCCATGTATATTTGCATGAAGTAAGTAATGAAGTGGAAGATTTAATTGATTCCGTTACGCTTGATGCGCATTTAATTGAGTTAGGTAAATATCAGGTTTTACTAAAGCATTTATTACTTAAAATACAAAATGATAAAAACTAAACCTTGCCCATGCGGTAGTGCATTAAATTTAGAACATTGCTGTTCTCCATATATTTACGATGGAGTAGTAGTACCAACCGCAGAAAAATTAATGCGCTCTCGGTTTACGGCCTATTGT
>JAUMDQ010000278.1:0-3557 GCA_032121715.1 Flavobacterium sp. | reverse complement strand
TGCAATTGATACCACATATAACCGTTTTGGTTTCGAATTTAATTTGGTAGATACTGCCGGAATTCGAAGAAAAGCGAAAGTAAAAGAAGATTTAGAATTTTATTCTGTAATGCGTTCGGTTCGTGCAATTGAGCATTCAGATGTTTGTATCTTAGTTATTGATGCTACTCGTGGTTTCGAAGGACAAGATCAAAGTATTTTTTGGTTAGCCGAAAAAAACAGAAAAGGAATTGTGATTTTAGTCAACAAATGGGATTTAGTTGAAAAAGATACCATGACAGCAAGAGATTACGAACGTAAAATTCGTGAACAAATCCAACCATTTACAGATGTGCCAATTCTTTTCGTATCAGCAACAGAAAAACAACGTTTATTAAAAGGTTTAGAAACAGCAGTTGAAGTTTTTGAAAACAGAAAACAAAAAATATCAACTTCTAAATTCAACGATTTAATGTTGCCAATTATTGAAAACCAACCGCCACCAGCGTTAAAAGGGAAGTATGTGAAAATTAAATATTGCATGCAATTACCAACTCCGGTGCCACAGTTTGTGTTTTTCGCCAACTTACCACAATATGTAAAAGATCCGGACAAACGTTTCTTGGAAAACAACTTGCGTGAAAACTATAATTTTAGTGGTGTACCAATTGATATTTACATCAGAGAGAAATAATTAAATAATAAATATAAAAACTCGATAAGTGATTATCGGGTTTTTTTGTTTAAATAACGTATTTTCGTACAATAATTTTTACAAAAAGTCGTTTTGGTGTTTTATCAAAGCCTTTTTTTATTTATGAGCAAACAAACTTTTTTTTTAATTTTATTATTTTTCGGTTCACTTCTTTCATTTTCTCAAAACCAGTTTGTTTTTAAAGGAAAAATAATCAATACTACCACCAATACGCCAATTGAATCGGCAACAATTTATCTTACCAGGGAAAAAGATTCAGCGGTTTTAGAATATACTATTTCCGACAATAAAGGGGCTTTTGAATTTAAAGTTGCACCTCAAAACACTTCAACAATATTAAAAGTTTCTTTTCCTGAATTGGAAATTTTTGCAAAAAAAATTGAAACCATTAATAATAATGTTGATTTTGGTATAATCAAACTGAATAAACAAGATATTGAAATTGAAACGGTTTTAATAAAAAGCGATATTCCGCCAATTCGAATAAAAAAAGATACATTAGAATTTAATGCCGCTTCTTTTAAGCTCAGACCAGATGCTAATGTGGAAACATTACTAAAACAATTACCAGGTGTAGAAATTGATGCAGACGGAAAAATTACGGTCAACGGAAAAGAAGTTAACCAAATTTTAGTAAACGGAAAACCATTTTTTGATAAAGATGGAAAAGTAGCTTTGCAAAATTTACCTTCATCAATAATTGATAAAGTTCAAGTAACAGATACTAAAACAAGAAAAGAAGAGAAAACAGGTGATATTGCGTCTTCTAATAATGCAAGTATCAATTTAACTATTGATGAAAAAAAGAACAAAGGATTCTTTGGAAAAGCCTTAGTAGGTTATGGCTCAGATGAACGCTATGAATCCAGTGGAATTATAAATTATTTTAAAAACAAAACCAAAGTAAGTGTTTTGGCTTCTGCTAATAATATCAATTCGGTTGGGTTTTCAATGGATGAAGTTTTTGATAATATGGGTGGTGGAAGAAATGGTAGTAGAGTATTTAATGGGCAAAATTCTGGTTCCAAATTTGGGATTACAGAGTCTAATTTAGTGGGTGTAAATTACTCGGATAATTATCTCAAAAAGGTTGATTTTTCAAGTAGTTTTTCTCATTCTGAATCAAGTAATAGAAATAAAAATAAAACTAATGCTACAACTTTTTTGCCTAATGGAACTTTTATAACCAATTCTGAAGCAACTAGTAAAACAGATTCTAAATCTGATAATTTTAGTTTTATGGCCGATATTAAAATAGATTCTACTATGTCAATTGTGTTTGAACCTAAAATGAATTATATTAAAAGAACAAACTATAGTTCTACAAGAAGTAATTCATTTGAAGGTACTAATTTGTTAAATGATTTTGATTCAGATAATATTTCAGAATCTTTAAGTAAAACATTCGAAAGTACAACCACTTTTACCAAGTCATTTAAAAGAAAAGGCAGAAATATATCGATAGTTTTGGACAATAAGAATAATTCTAATGATACTGATGTTAAAGTAAATTCGACAACTAATTTTTATCAAAACTCAGAACCATCTGATGTAAGAAATCAAACTTCTGTTCGAAAAAATAGAACAGAAAGTTACAGGATGGGTTTTGAATATGCAGAACCTATTACGGATTCATTGATTGCGAAATTAGGAACTAGTTATGATTATAAATTCAATAGTAATATAGGAGAAACATTTGATTTTAATACTGGTACAAATTCGTTCACGGATAGGAATGATTTGATGTCAAGTACTATAAAGGCAAAAACTTCGGAATTATATACCTATGCTGGAATTAGTATGAATAAAAAAAAATACAACTTTCGTGTAGAGTTAGGAGCTATGTCTATTCATAATGTGAATACTTCAGATTATTTAGGTTTAGCTACTCTTTTAGATAAGAATTTTATATTACCTGATGCAAATGTTCATGGAAGTTATAATTTTAGTAAATCAAAAAGTTTAAGGTTCAACTATAATTTAAATTATAGCCCGCCTTCTGCCAATCAATTATTACAAATTCAAAATATATCTAACTCATTAAATACAATTGTAGGTAATCCTGATTTGAATGTAAATAAAAATCACTCTATTAATTTTACCTACCGAAATTTTGATGTAGCCACTCGTTCTGGTTATGGATTTAATTCAGGAATTAATTATTATGAAAACCGAGTTACCTCTAAAACTATTTATGATGCAAATCGAAAGAAAACTACGACTTATGTAGATATGAATGGAAATAATAATTCTTGGTTTAGTTTATATTGGAATAAATCTATTAAGAAAGAAAAGGTTAATTATAGATATGAATTCAAAATTTCTAATAATTTTGGTTATGATAAAGGATTTGTTAATGGAGAATTATTCACAAGTTCGTCTTATTCTTTTGGGCCAAGTGTGCGATTTAATTATGAAATTGCAGATAAACTTACCATAGCACCATCGTATAATTTTGGAAAAGAATTTGTTTCTTATACGAATTACACTATTGATAAAACTTCATTTTATTCGCACAGAATGAATTTGCAAATCACAAGTTATTGGCCAAAAAATTGGACTTTTGGAAATGATTTTGGATACAATTATAATTCCAATTTAGGAGCTGGTTTCAAGAAAAATTTTTATTTATGGAACACAAGTTTAGCGTATTCATTTTACAAGGATAAGTTTTTAGCAAAAGTAAAAGTGTATGATATTTTAAATCAAAACCAAAGTAATAAAAGAACCATTTCTGAAACTTCTATAACTGACGAAGAGAATATTGTTTTAAAACGATATGTAATGTTTTCGTTAACCTACAAAATCCATATGTTTGATAGTAAGGAAAAAAAAGTAAGTAGAAAATTTATGATGATGTAAT
>JAUMDQ010000277.1:0-2817 GCA_032121715.1 Flavobacterium sp. | reverse complement strand
ACTTAAATAGGTAATTGATTTTGAATCTTTTCTCCATTGTTGCGCAACTAATGAAGTTGGGGCATATTTTCTTGGTCCAGTTACGGTTTCTTCTATCGTTAATTTTTGTGCGAAAGACATACTTCCGACCAAAAGAAAACTTAAAATATATTTTTTCATTTATAAATTATTTAGTTTGTATTAGTTGGCAAATTTAAGAAATTGTTACAAAAAAATCCGACTCATTTCTAAATCGGATTTTGATGTTATTCTTTTATGAATTTTTTGGTGAGTTTTCCTTCCTCGGAAATAAATTCTATATGATAATACCCTGATTTTATATCTGATAAATTTATTGAATTTTGATTTCCATTAAACTGTTTTACCAATTTTCCTAAAGTATTGTAAATATTAATTTTTTCAATTGAAACTGTCTTTTGAAATGAGAAATTCAATTCGTTTTTTACTGGATTTGGAAATAAAGTAACGTTGTTTTTATTAAAATTTTCTGAACTTAAAGTGCAATTTGAACTCGTACTAAATTGAACATTATTTTGCGGAGGTCCTGAAAAATAGCCCATATTTTCATTATCATCTAAACAAACCAATTGTAATGCGGGGCAATCTAAAAACATAATACAAGTGTAATCACTTCCAGTAAATGGAAAAACAATGCACATATTTAAAACATTATTTCTTAAATTAATTGATTGTAAATTGGGATTGTTACTAAAACTACCTTGCACAAACCCGGTTGTACTTAAATCTAAAGTTTGCATTAGATTGTATCCGCAATTAATTTCAGTTAAACTTGGTAAGTTGTCCAAAATCAAACTTGTAATTTGATTTGAATTACACCATAAAGTTGTAATAATAGTATTGTTTTGAAAATTTATTGTAGTCAAATTATTATTAGAACAATCTAATTTTTGAAGATTAGTGAAATTTTCAATCCCGTTTAAATCATTTATATTTTGATTGAAAACTAAAAGCCTTATAACATTTTGTGCTTCTGTTAACTGAATTTCATTGTCATTATTTGTATCGGCATCTGCTTCAGCAGTTCCATTATTATCATTGTCTACACAATTGGTGTTTACCAAAGCATTTTTAAAATTGATATCTGAAAACGTAACAATTTGACCATTTGCAAAAGAGGATACAAGAATTAAAAGAAAGATATATTTTTTCATTGTAAGTAATTTCTACCAAACTTACAAAAAAAATCCGTCCTGATTAAATCGGGACGGATTTTAATATGATTATTTATTTAATATTATGCGTTCTCTAATTGTAGAATGCCTAATTCTTTCATACAAGCATTCATACTTTGGTAGGTTCTTTCAATATCGTTATCTAAACCAATTGAAAAACGAATTAAACCGTCAGTTAGGCCCATTTCTGCTTGTTCTTCTAAAGGAATCTCAGAAGAAGTTGATGTTCCTGGCGCACTAAATAATGTTTTGTAGAAACCTAAACTTACCGCTAAATATCCTAAATTTCTTTCTTGCATCAATTCCATTAACGCATTGGCTTTGTCTAAACTTCCTACGTCAATAGTCATCATTCCTCCAAAACCATATTCTGGATTGATCATGTTTTTATACACTTCATGACTTGGATGACTCGCCAAACCTGGATAAACGGTTTTGATGCCGTCAGCTTCAAATTTATTTGCTAAATACATGGCGTTATGACTATGTTGCTTCATTCTAATGTGTAATGTTCTTAAATTTTTCATCACAGAAGCCGAACGTAAGCTGTCCATTGTTGGTCCTAATAACATGCTCGCACCTGAATTCACGTTTTTCAAATCGTTTATAAATTCTTGGCTCGCACAGGTTACACCGCCAACTGTATCAGAACTTCCGTTGATGTATTTTGTTAATGAATGAATTACGATATCTGCTCCTAATTTTGCTGGAGAAACCGATAATGGTGAAAAAGTATTATCTACAACTAATTTGATGTTATGTTTTTTAGCAATTTTAGCCAAAGAAGCAATATCAGCTACTTCTAATAAAGGATTACTAACTGTTTCACAATATAAAACTTTAGTATTTGGAGTAATGGCTGCTTCAACGATATCTAATTTAGTAATGTCAACAAAAGTTGTGGCTACACCAAATCTTGGAGCGAAATTCTTTAAAAAAGCATAGGTTCCACCATAAATAGTTCTACTAGAAACTACGTGGTCACCTTGTTCGCAAAGTTGTAAAATTGTTGGAGTAATTGCTCCCATTCCAGAAGCGGAAACGTTAGCTGTTTCTGTTCCTTCCATTGCTGCCAAAGCTTTATCTAAATATAAATTACTTGGAGAAGAGTGACGAGAATATAAATAACAACCTTCTGCATTACCTTCAAAAGTATCAAACATCGTTTTTGCTGAAAGGAATGTATAAGTTGAAGAATCAGAAATTGAAGGATTTACACCTCCAAATTCACCAAAATATTGTAAGTCTTGGATTTTGTCTGCTGGATTAAAGTTGTTCATGTTGTTTAGTTTTTTATTCATCAAAATTGAAAATAAAAAATCAATATTTCAACGTATGGTTATTTTTTTAGATTATAAATCTACTAAACTGATTTTTTAAGGATTTATATTCTAAAATTTAAAACAAAATTTAAAAAAAAATGATATATTTGCGTTACAAACACACACACAACAACACAACTAAAATGGATGCAACAGACAAAAAACTGTTAGAATTGATGCAAATTGATTCTAAAAAAACTACTAAAGAGCTTTCTGGTAAGCTAAATCTCTCGGTAACTGCGGTTTATGAAAGAATAAAAAAGCTAGAACGTGAAGGTATTATTAGCAAATATGCTACAATT
>JAUMDQ010000276.1:0-3843 GCA_032121715.1 Flavobacterium sp. | reverse complement strand
GAAATTCTAAAATCAGATGTAGTACTTTCAGGAGCCGATTATCATCATACCGAAACCTTATTACCAAAAGAAAACAGACAATATTCTGAAGACTACTGGGAGAAAAAAACATTCGCGCCATCTTCCCTTTTGTTTTATGTTGGGTTTGATAAAAAGCTAGAAAATGTTTGTCATCATAATTTATTTTTTGATTCTGACTTTAACAAACACGCCGTTGACATCTATGACAATCCAAAATGGCCAGAAGAACCGTTGTTTTATGCAAATTTCACTTCCATAACAAATAAGCACACGGCACCAGAAGGTTCTGAAAACGGCTTCTTTTTAGTACCCATCGCACCCGATTTAGAAGATACAGAAGAATTACGAGAAAAATACTTTGAAAAAATAATTTCTCGCTTTGAAACAATCACCAAACAAAATGTTCGTAAAAATATTGTTTATAAAAAATCCTTTTGTGTCAACGATTTCAAAACGGAATACAATTCGTACAAAGGAAATGCATACGGAATGGCAAACACGTTATTACAAACTGCCGTTTTACGCCCAAAATTGAGAAGCAAAAAAGTTAAAAATTTATACTTCACCGGTCAATTAACAGTGCCGGGACCAGGAGTTCCGCCAGCATTAATATCAGGAAAATTAGTTGCACAATTAATACAAAAATACCAATAAAATGAAGGCATTATTTGACACCGTTTCTTACGCTTGTAGCGTTAATGTTACTAAGGCTTACAGCACCTCTTTTTCATCTGCTGTGAAAATGTTAGCGCCATCAATCCGACAAGACATTTACAATATTTATGGATTTGTTCGTTTTGCTGATGAAATTGTGGATAGTTTTCACGACTACAATAAAGCAGAATTATTTCATAAATTTGAAATAGAATTAGATGATGCTATCAAAAACAAAATTAGTTTAAATCCGATTTTAAATTCGTTTCAACATACAGTAAACCGACACAATATCAAACGAGAATTAATTGATGCTTTTATGAAAAGTATGAAACTCGATTTGGAAAAACAAGAATACAAAACAACCGAAGAATATCATGAATATATATACGGAAGTGCTGATGTTGTGGGTTTAATGTGTTTGATGGTTTTTGTAAATGGCGATGAAAAAAAGTATAATGATTTGAAAGAATCTGCCATGAAATTAGGTTCTGCTTTCCAAAAAGTGAATTTCTTAAGAGATTTAAAAGCCGATTTTGAAGATTTAAACCGAACGTATTTTCCAAATACCGACTTAACAAAACTGACAGAATCTTCTAAAAAAGAAATTATTGATGACATAGAAAATGATTTCAAATTGGCTTACGAAGGAATTTTACGTTTGCCAATTGAGGCAAAATTTGGTGTTTACACCGCTTACAGATATTACAAAAGATTGTTAACGAGATTGAAAGCAACGCCTTCAACAGAAATTAAAAACACTCGAATTAGAGTTCCAAACTATCAAAAAGTCGAACTTTTAGCGCGTTGTTATGTAAAATATAGATTAAATTTACTTTAAAATTAAATAATTATGTGGTTATATATTGTAGTGTTTTTTATGACATTTTTTATGATGGAATTTATGGCGTGGTTTACGCATAAATATGTTATGCACGGATTCTTATGGAATTTACATGCCGATCATCATAAAAAAGATCATGATTCATGGTTTGAAAGAAACGATACGTTTTTTATTTTTTATGCCGTCATTAGTATTGGATTTTTCTTGCTTTGGCAAAACGGAATCTTAGAGATTGGTTTAGCCATCGGTTTAGGAATTTTCGCTTATGGATTGACTTATTTTTTAGTTCACGATATTTTCATTCACCAACGTTTTAAGTTGTTCAGAAATGCAAATCATAAATATGCTCGTGCTTTGAGAAGAGCGCACAAAATGCATCACAAACATTTAGGAAAAGACAAAGGTGAATGTTTCGGAATGTTGTTATTTCCTTTTAAACATTACAAAAACGCCTAAAAAAAGTCGACCAATTGGTCGACTTTTTTGTTTTACTATTTCTCTATTTCTTTTAAACTTTCCATTTTTTTATGCGCTAAGAAACCTTTGATATCTTCAAAATGTTCTTTCACACGTTTGTTTCCAAATTCAAAAACTTTAGTCGCTAATCCGTCTAAGAAATCACGGTCGTGAGAAACTAAGATTAATGTACCATCGAAATCGCGTAACGCATCTTTAATGATGTCTTTCGTTTTCATATCCAAGTGATTCGTTGGCTCATCCAGAATTAGAACATTCACCGGTTCTAACAATAATTTAATCATAGCTAAACGTGTTTTTTCTCCTCCAGATAGTACTTTAACTTTCTTTTGAATGTCGTCACCTTTAAACATGAAAGCACCTAATAAATCTTTAATTTTCGTACGAACATCGCCAACAGCAATTTGATCAATCGTTTCAAAAATGGTCATATCACCATCTAATAAAGAAGCCTGATTTTGAGCAAAATAGCCGATTTGAGAATTGTGTCCCACTTCTAATTTACCTTCAAAATCAATTTCTTTCATGATAGCTTTAATCATCGTCGATTTTCCTTCCCCATTTTTACCAACGAAAGCTACTTTTTGTCCACGTTCGATAACCATGTTAGCATCTTTAAAAACTACATGATCGTCATATTTTTTTGACAGACCTTCCACAACCACTGGATATTGTCCAGAACGTGGCGATGGAGGAAATTTTAATTTTAACGAAGACGTATCCACTTCATCTACTTCAATTGGCACAATTTTTTCCAACATTTTCACACGCGATTGCACTGATTCTGTTTTCGAAAAAGTTCCTCTAAAACGATCAATAAACGCTTGATTATCTGCAATAAATTTTTGTTGTTCGTCGTAGGCTTTTTGTTGATGAATTCTTCTATCTTTTCGTAATTCCAAATAATCAGAATATACGGCTTTGTAATCGTAAATTCTACCCATCGTAACTTCAATAGTACGACTTGTAATATTATCCACGAAAGTTCTATCGTGCGAAATTACCATAACTGCTTTCGCAGAATTAATTAAGAAATCTTCTAACCACTGAATACTTTCAATATCCATGTGATTGGTTGGTTCATCTAATAAAATTAAATCTGGCTTTTTCAATAGAATTTTTGCTAATTCAATTCGCATTCTCCAACCACCAGAAAACTCAGAGGTATTTCTATTAAAATCTTCACGTTCAAAACCTAAACCTTTTAAAACTTTTTCTACTTCCGCTTCATAATTCACTTCTTCAATAGAATAGAATTTTTCAGATAGTTCCGAAACACGTTCAATCAACTTCATGTACTCGTCACTTTCGTAATCCGTTCTTACTGTTAATTGCTCGTTAATTTCGTCAATTTCTTTTTTCATATCTAAAACTTCAGCAAAAGCTTTTGACGTTTCTTCCATAACTGTACAATCATCGGAAGTCAATAAATGCTGAGGCAAATACGCAATTACAGCATCACTTGGTGCTGAAATTCCGCCACGAGTTGGTTTACTTTCTCCAGCAACAATTTTTAATAATGTCGATTTTCCCGCACCATTTTTACCCATAAGGGCAATTTTATCATTCTCATTAATAGCAAAAGTTACATCGCTAAAAAGTGTTGTTCCGCCAAATTCAACGGCGATATCGTTAACTGTAATCATTTTTTCTGTTTATAAGTTTATGCGTTTAGAAGGTTAAAAGGTTTTACGTAAAGGTAATTACTAGATACTTTTTACTTGGCTCTTTTTACTTGGCTCTTCAACAATTTACATATTCATTTTAAAATCCTCAATAGCATCTCGAACTTTCATAAAATCGTCTTCTTCAATAAATAATTCAATAATTGCTGCGCTTCCAGAATT
>JAUMDQ010000275.1:0-9131 GCA_032121715.1 Flavobacterium sp. | reverse complement strand
GAAGAATCTTGAATTTTCAATAAATATTGTTGACCATTTTCTGAAAGGGAATTCAAATCTTTGTCGACCAATCTGGAAATAAACGTTTGTATTTTTCTAAGTGGTTCTTGCAAATCATGACTCGCCACATAATTGAACGTTTGTAACTCTTTGTTTTTGGCTTCCAATTCTCTATTTCGTTGTTCAATAGCTTGATTTGTTAAAACTTCATCGGTAACATCCGTAGTGGTGCCAATTAATATTTTTTCGCCCGATTTGTTGGTCACTATTTTACCATTTCCTCTTAAATATCTTAAATTTCCATCTGCTCGAATAACTCTATACGTAAAAGGAATAAGTTTATCTCTGGTAATCATTTTGATAATAATATCTTTTACATAAGATAAATCTTCTGGATGAATGTATTTTAAAAATCCTTCCATAGACGCTTCAAAAGAAAAAGGTTTTACCCCAAGTAGTCGGTATTCATTTTCAGAGAACGTATATTTATTGGTTTCCAAGTTTAAAAACCAAGTACCAAAATCGCCAATTTGTTCCGTTAAACTATTAGATTCATTGTTAAGCGCCAGTTGTTCGTTGTTTTGACGCATTTCTTCCAAATCTTTACTGATTTTTACAAATGCTAAAATAACTACAGCTATGGTACTAAATAAAGTAATGTAAATAATAATCGGAGTTGTATCGGTTATAGTATTGTTTTTTTTAGTTCTTTCAATTAATGCTTCTTTTTCAATGGCTAACATAGAATTGACAAAAACCTTTATTTTATCCATCAAAATTTTACCTTCGAGTAAAGTAATTTTTAGTTGCTCAAATGTTAACGTTTCATCAGAATAAATACCTTTATCAATAATTTGAAGTTTTTCATTAACTAACCCTTTTAATTTTTTTAAAAGTAAAATTTGTTTCGGATTTTCTTTGATAATTGATTCAATTCTGATCAGATTTTTTGAAATTTCAACCTTTAAGTTTGCAATATTTTGAATTAAATTTTTATTATTAACCAATAAATAATTTCTTCTTTCAATTTCTAAATCTTTAATGTTAGTGTAAAGTTGCTCAATTTCTACTGTAGCTTTATAAGTATGTGCTACTGATTTTGAAGATAGAGTTAGCTGATCAACATGTCTGTATGTTAATGCCGTAACGAAAATCATTATAAAAATTGCTATTACAAACACCATTCTCAAAAAGAGTGGCGATTTGTGTATTGAAAAAACGCTCATAATTACATTCTAAATAAAAAATTGTCTTTGTTTAAACCAGAAGTATGGTATTGCCAATTAAGCGTAACTACATAAGAAAGAACTTTTTTAAGCTCATTAAAATCGCTAGGCTTTTTGATGTAAATATTGGCGCCTTTAATAAATGTTTCCTCTATATGTTCTTCAGAAGAAGAAGTGGAATAAATGGCAATAATAATGTCATCAAATCGTTTGTTTGCTTTTATTTCATCAAGGCATTCTATACCATTCTTCATTGGCATATTCAAATCTAAAAAAAGTACATTTGGTAAAACACTCTCTTCGTTGTTCAAATAATTCATCAATTCCACACCATCATTACAAGTTTGAACTTTTGTATTAATTTTTAGTTCTTCAAAAGCATCTGAAAAAAACATTCTGTCGTCTTCATCATCATCAGCCAGGATAATATGTATATAATCTCTTTCCATATGGAATTATTTTACTAGTTATAAATTGCGTTCTCTTCGTGTGGCAATAATTCTCTGAAAAGCAGAAGGGGTAATCCCAGTTGTGTTTTTAAATTGTTTACTTAAATGAGCAACACTTGAATAATTCAATCTAAAAGCAATTTCCTTTAAAGATAATTTATCATTCAAAAAAAGTTGTTTCGCCAACTCGATTTTCTGAATAATCACATAATTTTCAATGGAAGTATACGTTACTTCCGAAAACAAATTGGAAAGATAAACATAATTATAGTTTAGTTTTTCCGCCAAATAAACAGATGTTTTTATGTTTTGAACTGCTTCGGTATAAATCATATCATGAATAAGGTCTTTAATTTTTTGAACCAATACCGTTTTTTGATTTTCAATAATAGTAATCCCGTATGCGTCAAATTCATTTCTTAACGCTTCCATTTTGTCCTCTGGAACATTTTCAAGAAACTCAATTTCTCCAAATCCTTGTATCGTAAATTTGTATCCAAAATCAGACAACTTATCTTCAAGAATTTTTTTAGTTAACAAGTTGTAATCAAATTTTAAAAATGCCCTCATATATAGTAAGTTTACTTGTAAATATAAGAATTAATAGAAAAGTATCCCTTTTTTAAATACCTATTTACTTTTTCAAATTTTTTACTTTTTTATCGATTAACACAATACCTTTGACTTCTACCACAAATTTCGCAACAACTCATTGATTATAAGTTATATGATTTTCAGCAAATGTTATACTTTTTAAATATTACCCAACTTGGATTTAAAACAACTTTTTTTTATAAAGCAAAATAGTTACTTTTGAGAACATGAATCACTATCATTACATATTTACCGGAAACGGATTATCGGCGTTATTAACCCTTTTTGAAATGATTCAATCAGGCCAGTTTTCTGATAAAAAAATCTTATTGCTAGATTCCGATTCAAAAAACAAAAACGATAGAACTTGGTGTTTTTGGGATTCTGGAAATTTATTTGATTCAATTATTAGCAAAAAATGGCAACAAGCTTGGTTTAAAAACGAAAACTTCACCAATCAGTTAAATTTAAATCCGTACGAATACAAAATGATTCGAAGTGCCGATTTTTACAAATTGGTTTTCAATGAAATTGCGAAACATCCGAACATTGAAATTTTTCAAGATGAAGTCGTTGATTTTTCAGAATTAGGCAACCATTGTGTCGTGAAAACTAAAACCAAATCGTTTACGTGTAATCAAGTTTTCAATAGCATTTTCAACCCAGAACTTGTAAAATCGCAAACTAAATTTCCTTTAGTTCAACAACATTTTATTGGTTGGTTTATTAAAAGTAAGGAAGCTGTTTTTACAGAAGATTGTCCGACTTTTATGGATTTTTCTGTCGAGCAGAAAGGAAATACGCGATTTATGTATGTGTTACCAACTTCTTCAACCGAAGCTTTACTAGAATATACGTTGTTTTCAAAAGATTTGTTATCTAAGCAAGAATATGAAACCGAAATTGAAAACTACATTAAAAATTTAGGAATAACTGAATACGAAATTGTAGAAAAAGAACAAGGAAATATCCCTATGACCTGTTTTCCATTTTGGAAAAACAACAGCAAAAACATTATAAATATTGGTTCAGCTGGTGGTTGGAGCAAAGCCAGCACAGGTTATACGTTTAAAAATTCGGTAAAAAAATCGAAAGAATTGGTTCAGTTTTTAAAACATGAATCTGATTTTACGAAATTTCATAAAATCAATAAGTTTTGGTTTTACGATTTGTTATTAATTGACATTTTATATCAAACTAATCAACACGGAAGTGCTATTTTCTCGAGTATGTTTAAAACGGGAAAAGCGGCATTGATTTTCAAATTCTTAGATGAAGAAACTACTTTTCGGGAAGATTTACAAGTGATTTGGATGTGTCCGAAAGGATTGTTTATTAAAGCGTTGTTGAAGCGAATTTTTTAATTATTCTTCCTCAATATAATTCTTATTCTGCAACTTTATATTCGTATAAAAATTATTGACATCCGTAAAAATAGCGCCTTTTTCATCAAAACGTTTAAAGGTAAAATCACGTAATTTTTCTTCAATGCTTAACGATTTCAAAACCATTTTATTTTTCACGATTTCAAAACTCATGGCAACTTTTTCTCTTTGGTAAATCCAGTTTGAGGTGAATTTATGGTTTTTACCCACACTTTCTTCACTCGTGTAAAAAAAAGGATACGGCTCTTGAGTTTCGTAATTTAGTTGCAATAAATTATAATTTTTATCGACAATAAAACTTCCTTTATAGAATCCTTTTGATACAAAAGTTACCAATAACTCATCATTATCTAACCATTCTCTAGTAAATACGTAACCGTTTGGATGACTAAAAAAATCAAGATCAGTAGTCGTTAAGTTTTTACGAATTGGGAAACCAGAAAGCCAGCCTATTGGCGATTCTTCAGCAGAATAATTTTTGAAAATTTCTTTAAAATTAGAAAACCAATTGTCTTTATTTTCAATCACATTTTTTTTCGAAAACGAATTATTGAAATTCGTAATTTTTAAAATTTGCTCTTCTTCTCTATTGATAATCGTATCAGAATTCTTCAAATTAATTTGACGCAAATCGAAAACAAAACTAGTAGAATCAGTTTTTTTAAGTAATTGCTTGTTCAGTCTTTTTAATATGGTTGCTACTTTTGGTTTGCTTTTCACATTAACCGTTTCAATTTCGGCATCTTTCAGTTCTTGTGCAAAGCTGAATGTGGTAACACTTAAAAAAAATAAAATATAATATCGCATAACTTAAATAATTGGTACAAATATAAAATAGTATTTTCAGGATTTGATGAAATTTATAGAACGATAACAAATCTTTATGATAAGTTTATATGTGTAAAGCTAAAAACTTTGTAAATTTGTACTTTATAAACGCTATTTAAATACAAAAATATGTATCCAGAAGAAATGGTAAAACCAATGCGTGCAGAATTATCTGATGCTGGTTTTCAAGATTTATATTCAGCTGAAACAGTTGAACAAGCAATAAGTAAAGAAGGAACAACTTTAGTTGTGGTAAATTCAGTTTGTGGTTGTGCGGCAAGAAATGCGCGTCCAGGTGCTAAAATGAGTTTAGAAAATGCTAAAAAACCAAGTAATTTAGTAACGGTTTTTGCAGGTGTAGATAAAGAAGCAGTGGACAAAGCAAGAGAACACATGTTTCCTTTTCCTCCATCATCGCCATGTATGGCTTTGTTTAAAGATGGCGAATTGGTTCACATGTTAGAACGTCATCATATTGAAGGTCGTCCAGCGGAACTTATAGCAGAAAACTTAAAAGACGCTTATAACGAATTTTGCTAACTACTATGCTAGCATATTATAAAAACCGCCTCTTTGGTGGTTTTTTTTATTTATAACTAGTATCTTTGGCAACGTTTAAACAATACAAAAAGTATGGAAAAAATTATTTCGTATCCCTTATCGATACTTTATGCAATAGTTTTTTTATTTTGGTTGATAATTTTTCATCCCATTCAGTTGGTTTGTTATCATCTATTTGGTTACAGTGCCCACAAAAAATCAGTAGCAATCTTAAATTTTTTCCTTTTAAGAACGTCTCATATTTTAGGCACAACATACAACATTATCGGAAGAGAAAAATTACCAGAAAACAAACCTTTAGTTTTGGTTTGCAACCATCAAAGTATGCACGATATTATTCCAATAATATGGTTTTTACGAAAAGTGCATCCGAAATTTATTAGTAAGAAAGAATTAGGAAAAGGCATACCAAGTGTATCTTTAAATTTAAGAATTGGTGGTTCGGCTTTAATTGACAGAAAAGACGGGAAACAATCACTGGCAGAAATAAAAAAAGTAGGGCAATATATCAACACGAACAAGTATTCGGTAGTTATTTTTCCTGAAGGAACAAGAAGTAAAACGGGTAAACCTAAAGAATTCGCAGTCAATGGATTAAAAATGTTGTACAAATTTGCACCCGATTCATATTTTGTACCCATAAGCATCAATAATTCATGGAAAATGAATAAATTTGGAGCTTTCCCATTAGGATTAGGCACGAATATTACATTAGAAATTCATGAAGCCTTAAAAGTTTCTGACTATTCGTTTGATGAAATTTTCGAAAAAACAGAACAAGTAATAAAAAAACATATAAAACAATAAACCCCATGTCATTACATAACATCAGACTTGAAGTCATGCAATTATTGGAAAGAAAAATTGATTCTTTCATGGAAGAATTTTTAATTCCAGTAGAAAAAATTTGGCAACCAACAGATTTGTTACCAGATTCTAACAACGAAAATTTCTTAGAAGAAGTTAAGGAATTGAGAGAAATCTCTAAAGATCTACCTTATGATTTTTGGGTAACTTTAGTTGGAGATACCATCACAGAAGAAGCATTACCAACTTACGAATCGTGGTTAATGGATGTGTAAGGAGTTGACAATGTAGAAAGAAATGGTTGGAGCCGTTGGGTACGTCATTGGACAGGTGAAGAAAACCGTCATGGTGATGTGCTAAACAAATATTTATATCTTTCTGGAAGAGTAAATATGCGTGAAATTGAGCAAACCACGCAACATTTAATTAACGATGGTTTTGATATTGGAACAGGAAGAGATCCTTATAAAAACTTCGTTTATACTAGTTTTCAAGAATTAGCGACATTCGTTTCACACAATAGAGTGGCATTGATTGCGAAGAAATATGGTGAAAAAAAGCTATTCAAAATGTGTAACTTGATTGCTGGAGACGAAATGCGTCATCACTTAGCCTATAGCGAATTTGTGAATCAGATTTTCAAAGTAGACCCAAGTGAAATGATGTTGGCTTTCCAATACATGATGAAACAAAAAATTACCATGCCAGCACTTTTCTTACGTGAATCTGGTGATAAAATCGGAAGTGCTTTTGAAGCATTTTCAGATTCTGCACAAAGAATTGGCGTGTATACGGCTTCTGATTATGTAGATATTTTACAGAAATTAAATGAAAAATGGGACATTGGAAACATCAATGGTTTAACAGCTGAAGCTGAAAAAGCCAGAGATTATCTAATGAAATTACCAGAAAGAATGAGAAAAATTTCAGAAAGATTAATCATTCCGGAAGAAGGTCATATTTTTAAATGGGTTGAACCTGCTTTAATTAGATAAATCTCAAAAAAAACAATAACTTAAATTCCAAATTCTAAAACTTACTTTTTTGAATTTGGAATTTTTATTTTAACACCTATGTCAGTAATAGAAAACACGATTAACTTCGTTAAAAAGCAACTAGAAAACGCGGAAAGCGGCCACAATTGGTTTCATATGGAACGTGTGTACAACAACGCTTTATTGATTGCTAAAGAAGAAACTTGCGATTTAGAAGTCGTACAACTAGCGGCTTTATTGCACGATATTGCGGATAGCAAATTTCATGATGGCGATGAAACGGTGGGTCCGAAAGTCGCTAGAGATTTTTTAACTTCTGAAAATGTTTCGGAAGAAACAATCAATCATGTGGTGAAAATCATTGAAAACATTTCGTTTAAAGGCGGGAACTTCGAAAAGCAATTCACATCTAAAGAATTAGAAATTGTACAAGATGCGGACAGATTAGATGCGATTGGAGCAGTTGGAATTGCACGTACCTTTAATTATGGCGGATTTAAGAATAGAGAAATTTATAATCCAGAAATCGAACCAAATTTAAACATGTCAAAGGAAGAATACAAAAATTCGACAGCGCCGACAATTAATCATTTTTACGAAAAATTATTACTTCTAAAAGATAAAATGAATACAGAATCGGGTAAAAAAATCGCACAACAACGCCATGATTTTATGGAAACGTTTTTAGAACAGTTTTATAACGAGTGGAACGGAAATTTATAGTTGGGAGTTTTTCAGTAATAAGTTTGGAGATAAAAAAAACGGCTTTCAAAAAATTGAAAGCCGTTTTTTATATATTTAAGAATGTAAATTATACTACACCTTGACCTAACATAGCGTCTGCAACTTTTACGAAACCTGCAATGTTTGCACCTTTAACGTAATCTACATAACCATTTCCGTCAGAACCATATTGTACACATGCTTCGTGAATGTCTTTCATAATTACTTTTAATCTGTCGTCAACTTCTTCTGAAGTCCAGCTTAAACGTAAAGAGTTTTGAGACATTTCTAAACCTGAAGTTGCAACACCACCAGCATTAGATGCTTTTCCTGGAGCAAATAAGATTTTTGCATTTTGGAAAACAGTAACTGCTTCTGGAGTTGAAGGCATATTTGCTCCTTCCGCCACACAGATACATCCGTTTGCTACTAAAGCCTTAGCTTCTTCTTCGTTTAATTCGTTTTGAGTTGCACATGGTAATGCGATATCACATTTAACTTCCCATGGACGTTTCCCTTCTACAAATTTTGCAGATGGATATTTTTTTACGTAATCAGAAATTCTTCCGTAGTTTACGTTTTTGATTTCCATAACATAAGCTAATTTTTCAGCATCAATACCAGCTTCGTCATAAATATATCCAGAAGAATCTGACATAGTTACTACTTTTCCACCTAATTGAGTTGCTTTTTGAGTAGCGTATTGTGCCACGTTTCCAGATCCAGAAACCACAATAGTTTGTCCGTCGAAACTTTTTCCTTTAGTTTTTAACATACTGTGAGCGAAATACACATCTCCGTAACCTGTAGCTTCAGGACGAATTAATGATCCACCAAAAGAAATTCCTTTACCAGTTAATACACCTGTAAATTCGTTTCTTAATCTTTTATATTGACCAAACATGTAACCAACTTCACGACCTCCAACACCGATATCACCAGCTGGAACGTCAGTATTATCACCAATATGTTTAGATAATTCCGTCATGAATGCTTGACAAAATCTCATAATCTCAATATCTGATTTTCCTTTTGGATCAAAATCAGCTCCACCTTTTCCACCACCCATTGGTAATGTAGTTAATGAATTTTTGAAAGTTTGCTCAAAAGCTAAGAATTTTAAGATACTTAAGTTTACAGAAGGATGGAAACGAATTCCTCCTTTGTATGGTCCAATTGCAGAGTTCATTTGAATTCTGTAACCTCTGTTAACTTGAGTAGTACCTTTATCGTCTATCCAAACTACTCTGAACATAATTACTCTTTCAGGCTCCACCATTCTTTCCAATAACATTTTGCCTTGGTATTTAGGGTTTTCCTCGATAAACGGAATAACTGTTTCTGCAACTTCTCTTACGGCTTGCATAAACTCTGGTTCATTTGCATTTCTTTTAGCTACTTCGCCTAAAAATGCTGTAACACTTTGACTCATAATTATGTTTTTAAAAAAATTTTTCTGAAGGCAAATATACATCTAATAAAAAAAACTTCGAAGAATATCTTAAAAAAAATAACCTTTTTTTAAGAAAAAAGAAAATTGCGTCATCTATACTACGAAATCTT
>JAUMDQ010000274.1:0-4043 GCA_032121715.1 Flavobacterium sp. | reverse complement strand
TGATTGGTATCTTGATACTCATCCACCAAAATATATCTAAATCTATCTTGGTATTTCGCTAAAACATCTGGAAAACGGTTTAATAATTCGTTAGTTTTCAATAACAAATCGTCAAAATCCATCGCACCCGATTTGAAACAACGCTCTACATAATTATTATAAATTTCACCCATTCGAGGCTTTTTGCTCATCGCATCCGCTTCTTGTAATTCGGGATTATTGAAATAGGCTCGAACCGTAATTAAGGAGTTTTTATATTGCGAAATTCTTCCTAAAATTTGTTTCGGTTTATAAACATCTTTATCCAATTGCATTTCCTTAATAATTCCGCCTAAACATCTTAAAGAATCTTGAGAATCGTAAATCGTAAAGTTAGAAGGATAACCTAATTTATCTGCTTCACTTCTTAAAATCTTAGCAAAAACCGAGTGAAACGTTCCCATCCAAAGGTTTTTGGCTTCGTTATTTCCTACAATTTCAGCAATACGTTTTTTCATTTCACGTGCTGCTTTATTCGTAAAAGTTAAGGATAAAATATTAAAAGCATCAACGCCTTGATACATCAAATTGGCAATTCGAACCGTAAGTACACGGGTTTTACCTGAACCTGCTCCTGCAATAACAATCATGGCACCGTCTTTTTGTAGAACTGGCGCACGTTGAGCTTCATTTAATTGATCTATATATTGTTGCATTTTAAAAAGGAAAATTTATGAGAACAAAAATACAGATTATGAAGTGATTTCAACTATTTTTAGTCGTCATTTAGTTGTAAATTATCAACAATTTTTTTCTCTTCTGTAGTCAACAACAAACCCGAATTAACTTCCCAATACTCAGTAATTATTGAGTTTTTCTTATTAATCAAGGATTTTTCTTTAAAAACATCTTCTTTATCATAAGGCACCAATTTTCTACTATGACGAGTCGTCATCAAATAATTAGCAATTTCAATTTTATTTTCTTCATTTTTTTTGTCTTTCACCATAACACCAATTTCTTCTTTGGTACTGGCTAAAAAATAATCCTCACCATCTAAAATATATAAGGCTCGGAAAGTAGAATTGAATACTTTTCCTTTTATGACTTTTAAATTAGACACATCTGCAAATTCAAATCTACTTGGTTCTACAAAATATTCTATTTCTAAAATCACATTTTTCTTAAAATTGTAAATAATGGTAACTGTTGGTAAAAACTCTTCAATTTCAGGTTTGGGAGCAATTACCATTTGATAAAAATCATCTTTCCCTTTGACTGTTTTGATTTCAAAATCGAACTTCTTTTTGGCTTTTGATTCCGCTAATTGCGTGATGTATTTAAAGTCATAATAATTCTGAATGATATCGTACATGTTATAACTCAAGGTTTTCTTTTCAATCTTTTCGTTATTGATTAAATTGTATGTACGGTTTTGTTCGACTAAAATATCAGCTGCAAATTTATCTGGTTTTTCTTTCAAACAAAAATTGACTAAACCATCTGAATAGGAAGTATATTCGTTATTGTATTTGAAGAATTCCCGAGTATAAATTTTTAAATTTATGGGTGCTGTTAATTGTTTCATCGATTTATTAATCAACGATTTCAAAATACTAAAAGATTGCTTGTTGGTAATTACAATGTCTTCAATTTCTTGAGAAATGCTTTCCAAATTTATAGTGATTTCCGCTTCTTTTAAAGTGGCAGAGTTGAGTGTGATTTGTTTGTATTCGAAATGGGAAACCAGAATTCGAGAAGGTTTTGAAAGTTTGAATTTAATACTTCCTTCTTTGTTACTTTGGAAATTTTCATCGGTACGAAGAATATTTACCAAAACGTTTTCAATTAAATTTCCTGTAGCTTTATCTTTAAAGATTAAAACTATCTCTTTTGTCTGGGAAAATGACAAAATGGGGAGGTAAATTAAATAAAAAAAAAGTATTTTTTTCATCATATTGTATTGAAATACAAACAAATATAACAAATTTAATATTAAGTTTATTTTTAAAAAAAATATTTTAGATTTGTAAAAAAACTAAATATGACAATCGAAGATAAATTACTTGAAATTGCAACCTACACTTTACCTGCTATTATTACTGGTGGTGTGGCTTTTGTAATGCTACATAAATTCTTTAGAAATGAAGAAAACAAACGCAAATTTGAATTATTACGCGAAAACCAACAACAAGGCTTACCGATAAGATTACAAGCCTACGAACGTGTTGTTTTGTTTTTAGAAAGAATTAATCCAATCAACTTGATGATGCGTGTAGAACCAAGCGGTTTAGATGCTCCAAATTATGCTACGTTTTTAATTCACAACATTCAAACAGAATATGAACACAATATTGCGCAACAAATTTACTTAACACAAGATTGTTGGGAAATTGTAATGAAAGCGAAAAATAGTATTATTACACAAATTCGTCAAACTTCTATTAATGGTGAAGTGAAAACTGGTGACGAATTGAGAACGTTTTTACTTACTGAACTAACGCAAACAGAAAGCGCAAGTGCTGTAGCCATTAGTTTCATTAAAGAAGAATTGAAAAGAGTTTTTTAGAAAACTTTAAAAATATTTTATGTCATTCTGAAAAAAGGCAGAATCTTTTTTTCAGAATGACATTTTTTATTCCTTCAAAAATTTCAAATACAAAGCAGCCGTTTTTTCATCAGCCGTTTTAGCCAACTCTTCTACTTTATTTCTAAATTCTGGATTTTTTAATTTTTCACGAATTGTATCTCTGCAAAATTTCGTAAACTGCCATTTATGATGTGTTGTACCATCAAATAAAGAAATAATTGCATTTATATCATTTGGATTTAATTTTAACAAAGCTTCTATCGCATTTTGTCGGATGGAACTTTCATAATTATTCTTTGAGTAATTAGATAATTCTAAGGTTGTAATTCGTAAACTTCTATCATTATTACCAATTAAACCTCGAGTTTTTCTCAAGTAAACATTTTTATCTTCAGGAAAGTTCTTACATAAATTTATCAGTGCAATTTCTTTTGTATTGTACGAAGCGTCATCTAAAAACGTTTCATATTGTGCTTTAAACTCCACTGGAATTTTAGTTACTGTTTCCGCAATGGCTTGTCGGACATATAAATTTTGCTTCATTCCAATTTCAATCAATTCTTTTTTATCTTCAAAAGGTGTGTTAGCTAATTTGTAGAAAATATATTGCTTAATGGGAAAATAGGTTTCTGATTGCAGAATAGCTTTGTAATTGTCCAAATCTTTTTTCTCTTTTGTAAGTTGAATATAAGCCGCAACAGATTTATTTTTTACCAAATAACTTTCTGCTAAAACCATATCAAAACCTGAAGTTTCTAACCACGTTTTTTTGAAATTTTCGGTATCAAAATTCTTTACCACTTTTTTAACTTCCGTTAGAAATTCATCGGTAATTACATTTTTGTATTGGTATTTCTTTAAATATTTTTTTACTATTTTTTGGAAATTCTTCGCACCAATATCTTCACGTAACGTATGCAAAGCCCAAGCACCTTTTTTGTAAAACGATAACGAACTCGCTTTTTCATTCATCACCGGAATCGTATCGGTTTTAGCAGCACTTCTCAATTGCAAAGCATAATCGTACAATTCGTTATAAAAATAATCGTCGCCGAAAACTTCTTTTTCCGCTAACAAAGCATAATATGTTGCAAAACCTTCTTGCAACCAATGATGTTTGCCAGATTGCGCCGTAATTAAATCGCCAAACCATTGATGCGCCAATTCGTGCGCGTTGACATTAATATAATTTTTATCATTAAAACCAATCGAATCTACTACAAAATCTTGTGCAAAAATAGTGGAAGTAGTATTCTCCATTCCAGCATATAAAAAATCTCTAACCGGAACTTGACGGTAAATTTTCCAAGGATATTTTACACCGATTTCTTGTTCTAAATAATCGAAAATTTGTTTGGAATATCTGTAAGTTGGTTCAAATTTAGAAACGTTACTTTTATCAATATAAAACTCTAAAGGTGTTCCCGATTTACTTTTCGTTTCTTGCTTTTCAAAATTACCAATCGCTAACATC
>JAUMDQ010000273.1:0-4525 GCA_032121715.1 Flavobacterium sp. | reverse complement strand
TAATTTCTGAAAATGCTGAAAAATCACAAGCTCTTTTTTGATTTACTAGTTCAAAGTGAATAATTTGATAGATGTCTTTATTTTCGTAAAATCTACTAATATATAAAGCGACAAATTTTCTAATTTTTTCTACAGGTGAGATATTTTCAAGTTGTAAGTTTTCTAAAATCATTCTAAAACCTGAAACTCTATTTATGACTACCGCATCTAATAATTTTTCTTTAGAACCAAAATAATAAGAAACCATTGCTACATTTATATCAGCAGCTTTTGCTATATCTCTGATAGATGTTCCATCAAATCCTTTCTCAGCAAAGAGTTTTTCGGTTACATTTAAGATTTCTATTTGTTTTGAATTATATTCCATAATAATTTTATCTTTTAAATTCTTTACAAATTTAAACAAACGTTTAATTTAAACAATCGTTTAATTATTTTTAACACTATTTTAACAAACTATAATTCATAAAAAAAACCAGACATTGTCTGGTTTTAAAAGAAAGTACGTATTTGTTACTTTATGTTTTTTACAAACTCACCTATATTATCAATCTGATGATTCTCCATAAATTTTATAAATGAGCTTCCAATAATTGCGCCTTTTTGATGTGAAATTGCTTGTTCGAATGTTTCCTTATTATTGATACCGAAACCAATTACTTGTGGATTTTTTAAATTTAGATTTAAAATTCGTTCAAAATAACTCATATGTTCATTTCCGAAACCAACTTGACTTCCAGTAACTGCTGCTGAACTCACCATATAAATAAAACTATCTGAAACCGAATCGATTTGTAAAATACGATCGTTTGAAGTTTGTGGTGTGATTAAAAATACATTTTTTAAATTATATTTCTCGAAAATCTCTTGATATTCCGAAAGATATTCTTCTAAAGGCAAATCTGGAATAATTAAACCATCAATACCAATTTCATTACATTTTTGACAGAATTTTTCTACTCCAAATTGCATCATAGGATTGAAATATCCCATAATAATCAAAGGAATTTCAACGGTTTTTCGAATGTCTTTCAACTGTTCGAAAAGCAACTTAGTTGTCATTCCATTTTTAATAGCTTGCGTAGAACTTTCCTGAATAGTTGGTCCGTCTGCCAATGGATCAGAAAAAGGCAAACCAATTTCAATCATATCAACACCATTTTTTTCTAATTCCTGAATAATAGAAACCGTATCGTTTAAATTAGGAAATCCTGCTGTGAAATAAATAGATAATAATTTCTTGTTTTCTTGTAATTTTTTATTTATTCTGTTCATGGTTTCTAAAAATTAAAATAATTAATATAGGTGTTCAAATCTTTATCACCACGACCAGACAAATTAATCACTACAATATCAGTAGGTTTGAATTGTTTTTTATCTAATACAGCAAAAGCATGAGCGGTTTCTATAGCTGGAATAATACCTTCCATTTTAGAAATTTCTAATCCAGCATTCATTGCGTCATCATCAGTAATGGCAATAAATTCGGCACGACCAACATCATTCAAATGTGCATGAAGCGGTCCAACTCCAGGATAATCTAATCCTGCGGAAATAGAATATGGTTCCGTAATTTGACCATCTTCAGTTTGCATTAATAAGGTTCGACTTCCATGAATGATTCCGATTTTTCCTAAAACAGATGTCGCAGCACTTTCTCCTGAATTTACACCATGTCCAGCTGCTTCAACGGCAATTAAACCAACTTGTATGTCATCTAAAAACTCGTAAAAAGCACCAGCAGCATTACTTCCTCCACCAACACAAGCAATGACATAATTTGGATATTCCGTTCCTTCTTGAGTTTGTAATTGCGATTTAATTTCCTTTGAAATAATACTCTGAAATTTCGCCACCATATCTGGATAAGGATGCGGCCCAACCACAGAACCAATAATATAAAAAGTATCAATTGGATTATTAATCCAATCGCGAATGGCCTCATTTGTGGCATCTTTCAAGGTTTTTGAACCCGAAGTTGCTGGTCGAACTTCTGCGCCAAGCATTTTCATACGTGCAACATTTGGTGCTTGACGTTCAATGTCAATTTCTCCCATATATACAATACATTTCAAACCCATTAACGCACAAACAGTTGCGGTTGCTACACCGTGTTGCCCTGCTCCAGTTTCGGCTATAATTCGGGTTTTTCCTAAACGTTTGGCTAAGATTATTTGTCCAATTGTATTGTTGACTTTATGCGCGCCAGTATGACATAAATCCTCTCTTTTTAAGTAGATTTTTGTATTGTATTTTTCCGATAATCGCTTTGCAAAATATAAAGGTGTTGGGCGGCCCACATATTGTTCTAGTAAATACATGTATTCTTCTTGAAAGCTTGGTTCTGCAATAATTGAAAGATATTGAGTGCGCAATACTTCTACATTTGGATATAACATTTCTGGAATAAATGCACCGCCAAATTTTCCATAAAATCCTTTTTCTGAAACGTTAAACTGACTCATATAGTTTTGTTTTAAATTGTTGTACTTTTTCTTTGTTTTTTAATCCAGCTACTATTTCAAATTTACTATTGACATCTAAGGCATAACAATGTTTTGAAGCTGTTGTTTTTAAAAATTCTTTTATGCTTGAAACATCATCTAAACCGATTCCACCACTTAAGAAATAAGGTTTTTCTAAATGATACTTTTCTAGAATTTTCCAATTGAATTTCGTGCCATTTCCACCAGGTAATATCCCTTTTGTATCGAATAGAAAATAATCAACCATTTGGTAATAATTAAGTGTTTGAAAAACAAAATAATCGTCAACTAAAAAAGATTTAATAATTTTTGTATTTAATTGATTATGATTAAGTTGATTTATTAATTCTAAACAATAACTTTCAGTTTCATTACCGTGTAATTGAATTATGTTTAAATCATATTTCTGAATTGTTTTAATGATTTTTTCATGTCTTTCATTCACAAATACGCCAACTTTTTTAATAGATTCTGGAATGTAAATAATTGAACTTTCTGTATAATTTCTAACGGAATTTTCATAGAAAATGAATCCTAAAAAATCAGGTTGTAAATCGGCTATTTCCTGAATATTTTCTGGAAATTTCATACCACATATTTTTAGTTTAATCTTCGACATCTTATTGCAATTGTTTAATAAATTTACTTGCCGCTAATTCAGCATTATCTGTTTTCATAAAATTTTCCCCAATTAAAAACCCTTGATAGCCAAAAGATTGTAACTCTTTAATATCAGATATATTTGAAATTCCACTTTCGGAAATTTTTATAAATTCCTTCGGAATAAAATTCGCTAAGTCTTTACTATTCGATAAACTCACCTCAAAAGTTTTTAAATTTCTGTTGTTTACGCCAATCATATTTAACCTTGGCATAATTGATTTATATAATTCTTCTTCGTTATGAACTTCTAATAAAACTTCTAAACCTAAAGATTGTGCGAATTCCGATAAATGTTTGATTTCTTGTCGAGTTAAAACCGCTGAGATTAGTAGGATTACATCGGCTCCATTGGCTTTTGCTTCTAATAATTGATATTCATCAATAATGAATTCTTTTCTTAATAAAGGAATCGTAACTGATGCTCGAGCCAATAGTAAATCTTCTAAACTTCCACCGAAATATTTCATATCGGTTAAAACTGAAATTCCGCAAACACCAGCATTCTGATAACCTTTTACTACTTCTTCCACTGTAAATGATGAATTTATAGTGGATTTTGATGGAGATTTTCGTTTGTGTTCTGCTATAATTCCAGATGTTGAATTCTGTAATAATTTGCTCAAAGAATTCGTTCTAGAATTAAACAAAACCGAATTCTCTAATTGAGAAACTGGAATAATTGATTTTTTCAATGCCACTTCTCGTCTTTTATCTGCTATGATTTTTTCTAAAATATCCATTAGTTGCTTAGTTTTATTAGTGTGTTTAATTTTTGAAGTGCATTTTTGCTGAATAAACTATCTTTAGCTTTTTCCAAAGAATCCGAATAACTTAATTCTGAAATGGTTTGAATAGCTAATGCCGAATTCACCAAAACCACATTATTTTGAGGTTCAGAACCATTTCCACTCAATACTTTATGAAATATTTTAGCCGATTCTTCAATTGTTTTTCCACCTTTAATATCTGTCAATTGAATTTTTTCAAAAAGAAAATCTGCTGGCGAATTGATGGTTTCAGTTGAATTGGTTATAATTTTGACATTATCAGTCAATGAAACTTCGTCAAAGCCTTCTAATCCATGAAGAATAGCATATTTTGTTTCTGTTTTTTGATACAAATACGCATACATTCGAGCCAATTCTAAACTAAAAACTCCCACCATTTGAAATTTCGGAAAAGAAGGATTTACCATTGGTCCCAACATATTAAAGAATGTTTTTACACCTAATTCTTTTCTAATTGGTCCGACATTTTTCATGGCTGGATGAAATAACGGCGCGTGTAAAATTGCAATATTGGCATCTTCCATACATTTCGTTAGAAATTCTTGTTCATTCGAAAATTTCACACCCATTTGTTCCATTACATTACTC
>JAUMDQ010000272.1:0-1669 GCA_032121715.1 Flavobacterium sp. | reverse complement strand
AACAATACCTAAAACTATTTTTTCGAAATTATTTTTCACGATATCAAATTGGCCTAAGAAATAACCTAAAAGTGTAATTCCGCCAACCCAAAGTACAGCGCCTAAAACACAATTGATGATGTAATTTCTATATTTCATGCTTCCAGCACCAGCAACAAAAGGCGCAATTGTTCTTACGATTGGAACAAAACGTGCCATAATAACTGCTTTTCCTCCATTTTTTTCAAAGAAATTTTCTGTTTTTACAATGTATTCTCTTTTTAGGAATAGAATTTTCTTTTTCTCTTTGATGAGTTCTCCGAATTTATGACCTACAAAATAGTTTAAATTATCACCCAAAAGTGCGGCTAAAATTAGTAGTGGAATAATGATAATCAAACTCAGTTTTCCTGTTGTGGCTGCAATAACACCAATCGCAAAAAGCATTGAATCGCCAGGTAGAAGTGGCATAATTACGAAGCCAGTTTCTACAAAAACAACTAAGAATAATATGAAATAAATTAAAGTGTTGTATTGGTCAATTAATTGTGTAATTACGGTTAATGGGTCTTTTAAAAAGTGTAATAAAAAGTCGATAAATTCCATTGATGGGGCTTAGATATTATGGTTTTTGATAATTTTTTGTACGTTTTCTGATTCCCAAACGTGTGGAAATAAATCTTTTAAAATATAATTTTTATGAAAATCGGTGATTAGTGCCAAATTCAAAGCTTCAATCGCATTAAACTCTTCGTCAATATTGTAATATAAACCGACCATTCTGTATTGAATTTCTGATTCGTTTGGATATACTTCTTTTGCTTGATTTAAGATTTCAAATGCTGCATTCACTTCACCTAAAACATATAAAACATCACTCCAACAAATAAAGTTGTCTAATTCAATATCGCCGTTTTCAAACGCTTTTCTGTACCCTTCTTCGGCTTCTTCAAAGAAATTTAAATACTGATTGATATTTGCATATCTTCTCCAATATAACGAGTTTTCACCGTCAATTCCAATCGCTTTATTGATGTAATATAGTGATTTTTGATAGTTTTTTTCAGAAATGTAAAAATCTGTAATCGCTAACCAAGCTTTATCTAACAACGGATCTTCGTGAACTGTTTTTAGATAAAAGTTTAAAGCTTGTTCTTTATTTCCTAATTTTTCATAGCATTTCCCTATGCGTAAAAAAGCAAATGAAGTTGGATCATCTAATTCAATTGTAATATTGTAGCAATCAATTGCTTCTTGATAGCGTTTTAGTTTTTCTAACGATTTTGCTTTTTCTAAAAAGGCTCCTAAAAAACCTTCGTCAATTAAACACGCATAATCGAATGCCCAAACCGCTTTTTCATAGTCTTTTAAAGCATAAAATTGTCGGCCTAATTGATGCCAAGCCACTTCGCTATATGGATTTTTGTCGATGAAATTTTCTAAATACACAATCGCTTCTTTGTTCTGATCTAAGAAATCGAAACAATACACCACGTTGTATAAGGCAGAATAATCTTCTTCATCGTTTTCTAAACATAAAATGAAGTTGTCTTTTGCTAATTCTAGGTTATCCATGAACAAATATTCCATTCCAATCATAGAATAAATATCCGCTTCGTCGTCTGTATAACGAAGTGCGTTTCTTAAATGTTCGATGGCTTTTTCGTGCTGATCTCTTTTAGAACAAATA
>JAUMDQ010000271.1:0-1754 GCA_032121715.1 Flavobacterium sp. | reverse complement strand
TGCTTTCCTTTTACAATTCCGTTCGCATTAGAATATTCTTTGTTTTTTGATTCGAAAGTTAATTCTGCTTCTAAATTTTCAAATCGAGGTTTTGGATTTTGATATATTTGATTATTGGCTGGAATTTCTATAATTAAGCCTTCTTTTGGTTGTAATTTTTGTTGAAGAAACTCTGGTAAACGCACTTTTCCAATGAAACATAAACCTTGAGAATCTTTTTTCTCAGCGGTTACCAATTCCATTTTAGTGGCAATTTCTCTGACTTCTGGTTTGGTTAATTCGCCAATTGGAAACAATGCTTTTGCTAATTGATCTTGCGATAATTGGCACAAAAAATACGATTGATCTTTATTATCGTCTTTTCCAGCAAGTAATTGATGTACTTCTCTACCGTCAACTTCAATGGTGTTTTTACGACAATAGTGTCCGGTTGCAACATAATCAGCACCTAAAGAAACTGCTATTTTCATAAAAACATCGAACTTGATTTCTCTGTTACACAAAACATCAGGATTTGGTGTTCTTCCGTTTTCGTATTCTTTAAACATATAATCGACGATTTTTTCCTGATATTGCTCAGATAAATCTACCGTTTGAAAAGGAATTCCTAACTTTTCTGCTACTAATAATGCGTCATTACTATCTTCTAACCATGGACATTCGTTTGAAATGGTAACCGAATCATCGTGCCAATTTTTCATAAAAAGTCCTATCACTTCGTAACCTTGTTCTTTTAAAAGATAGGCTGCAACGCTTGAATCTACACCACCTGAAAGTCCTACTACTACTCGCTTCATTATTTTTTCTCCTCTACTTTTTTCTCTTCAACAGTTTGTTCAACTGGTTTGTTTTTTGTTCCTTTTTTAGCTAATTTCTCTTCAAATTTTATTAATTCTTTTGAGAATTTTTCAGCTTTAACTTGTTTTACTACTTTATCATTTTCATAAAATTTCCATGTACCGATTTTTGAATTATTCTTATATTCACCTTCGTACATTTTCTTTCCATTTGCATTGTAATAAATCGCTTTTCCTTCAAAATTATCGTTTACATAATTGTGTTGATCAATTTGCTTTCCATTTTCTCCAAAAGTTTTACCAACACCATTTTTCATTCCGTCAGTATAATTAACTTCTTCGGCTAATTTATTTTCCTTGTAAAACACTTTTCTTGGTCCGTTTAACTTTCCGTTTTTATAGTTTTCAAGTGTCATAATTTCTTTTGACTCTTTATGATAATATTTCCATTGCCCTTCAAAAAGTTTGTTTCTCACTAAACCTTCGCTGACTTTATTATTTTTTTGATCGAAGAAAATCGTATAACATGAACCATCTCCTTTAGAAAAATCGCGTGTTGCAATTACAGTTCCTGCTTTTGTATCATCGAAATATTTAAAAGTTCCAGTTTCTTTTCCGTGTTCGAAATTTCCTTCATAACGCGGACGTTTGCTTTCGTCGTGATATCCTTTCCAAAGTCCGTGACGTAAGCCTTTATCATCAAATTGATTTAATTTATCTTGTGCTGAAATAAAATTTGAAATCGCTAAAAAAGCAATAAATACTATCTTTTTCATATGTTTTTTTTTATTTTTCTTCTCTTTTTCTAACGTTAAAATCTTAAAAAAATTGCTTGGTAAAAGTATATAATAATATTTATTTATCAATTACTTTGCCAAGTTCTTTTGCTCTTGCATTGGCTTGGATAATTCCTTCGTTAATTTTGGAATTTAAATCGTGTAAATGAAACAAATTTAA
>JAUMDQ010000270.1:0-3663 GCA_032121715.1 Flavobacterium sp. | reverse complement strand
TAGAAAAAATTTGATTGTAATTTTCTATAATTTCTGGACGAAATACTTTGACATCATACTTTTGAAAAACCGCATTAAAAGCTTCCATTTCTGCAACCATATCGGCTTCAATCGGATAGGTTCCTGCTTTAATATGTTCTAATGATTTTGGATCGTAAGCTTCTTCAATAGTTGGTGTTGGTCCATTATTAACTGCTGTTCCTAACACAACTGCTCTTAATCTTGATGTTTCGTTTTTTACATTTAATGATAACATATAGCTATTTTTTACAAATATAGAAAATAGAAAACGATTGAGAAAGTTTGAAAGTTGCTTTTATATTAATAATTCGATTGTTAGCAAATTATTAATTTTTAAAACCAAAAAATTTTATGTTGCATATTGATTACTAATATTTTATCTTTGAGAAAACTAAAAAATTATTTACTATGGGATTATCAAATTTTTTTAGCTCTTTGTTTGGAAAAGCTAAACAAACTGCAGAAAGCGCAAGTGAAAATATTTCTGAATTTGCAGACAATGCAATGGATAAAGCTACAGAAGTTGTGGCTGATGTAAAAGAAAAAGTAGAAGAAGTTGCCGAAACAGCTTCTGCAAAATTAGAAGAAATGGGTGTGCCAGAACAAGTTTCACATTTGGTAGATTCTGCAAAAGATAAAATTGCTGAAGCTACAGATTGGGCGGAAGAAAAAGCGGAAGTTGCTAAAGAAAAAATTGCTGATATTGTAGAAACTGTAGAAGCAAAAGTGGAAGATTTAAAAGGAAACAAAGAAGCAGAAACACCTTCAGAAGAAGCCTAAAAAATAAAGATTTAAATTAAAAAGGCTCCGAAATTTCGGAGCCTTTTTTTATAAGTTTAACTTACCTACAATTTTCTTAATATCTTGTTCTTTAGATTTTGGGTAAATAAACAAAACACCTTCTTTATCTACAATGATATAATCTTTTAAACCATCAATAACCACTAATTTTTTACCTTCTGTTCTGATGATATTATGAGTCGCGTTTTCTAAATAGACAGTCGCGTTTACAATGGCATTATTTGATTCGTCTTTGTCTAACTTATCGTATAATGAACCCCAAGTACCCAAATCATTCCAATCAAAAGTAGCTGATAAAACAAAGACATTTTGTGCTTTTTCTAAAATAGCATAATCAATAGAAATATTTTCAGCTAAAGGATAATTTTCAGCAATAAATGCTTTCTCATCAGGTGTATTATAGGCATCATATCCTTTTAAGAAGTGAGTGAACATTTCTGGTTGAAACTTTTCAAAAGCAGATACAATAGATTTCACACTCCAAATAAAAATACCTGCATTCCATAAGAAATTTCTACTTTGAATGAACTTTTGAGCGGTTTTATAATCAGGTTTTTCTCTAAACTGAACGACTTTTTTGATTAATCTAGAATCTAATTTATCGTACTCAATATAGCCATAACCTGTGTTTGGAAAAGTAGGCAAAATACCTAAAGTCATTAACGTGTCTTGCGTTTCGCAATGGTTAAATGATTGTTTTAAGTTGGCAGCAAACTGCATTTCATCTTCAATCCAATGATCGCTTGGTGCAACTAAAATTAAAGCATCTGGGTTTTGTTTCTTAATTTTCAAAGAAGCGTACAAAATACAAGGCGCTGTATTTCGCATGGCTGGTTCTAAAATAACTTGCTCTTGTTTTACAGAAGGTAATTGTTCTAAAACAATATCATTATAACTTTCGTTTGTTAAAATCAAGATATTTTCTTTAGGAATAATTTGTGATAAACGACTAAATGTTTTCTGAATTAGTGTTTCCCCTGTTCCTAACATATCGTGAAATTGTTTAGGATATTCAGCCGTACTTACAGGCCAAAATCTTGAACCTACTCCACCTGCCATTAATATGGCGTAATAATTTTTATTCATATATTTTTTATTTTAAAGCAATTGAATCGCTTTAATTTGAAATCACTTCTACTTCCGCATTCGGTTGAAACAAGAACATTCTGCCTGAACTTACTTCTAAACATTCGTATCGTTTAACACGTAATGCAATCTTTTTAAATACTTTTCCATTTTTAATTCGGAACACACTTCCGTATGGAATTTCAAAGATATAATTATTCTCTGTATTTCTCTCATCAAATTGTTTTAAAGCTAAAGACAAAGTCGCGTCAGTATCAGAACTTGCTTTAGGATTTCTAAAATGTCTTGCCATTAAAGGTAAAATTTGATGTGGAAAAATTTCAGGCCGAATAAACGGAATCATTAAATGCTGAAACGTAATTTTCCATTCTGTACCGTGTGGTAAAATAGTTCTACCATATTTTTCAAAAGCTACCAAATGCGCAATTTCATGAATTAACGTCATTAGAAATCTGTATTTATTCAAATTAGCATTTACGGTAATTTGATGAAAACCATCGGGATGTCTACGATAATCGCCATGACGCGTATTTCGTTCATTCACAATTTTCAAATGCACATGATTTTGTTTAATCAGTTCGAAAACTGGTTCCACAGCATGTTCTGGTAAATATTTTTGTAAAACTTCTGGCATTAATTATTACTTTCTTTTGATTTCATTTGTCAGATATATACGGACATTTCAATTTAAGGCGTTGTAGAACTTACTTGCAACACTTTGCCATTATAATATTTATTTCCTGTTAAAGCGAAATTATAAATATAATCTGCCATTTCTTTTGCAGAAAGCGGTGCTTCATAACCAGGAAAAGCTTCTTGTAACATTTCGGTATTCACAGAACCTAATGCTAAAACATTAAACGCAATTCCGTTTTCTTTGTATTCTTCGGCCAATAATTCTGATAAAGTAATTACAGCGCCTTTACTTGAACTGTAAGCTGAAAGTCCGGCAAATTTCATACTTCCTTGAATGCCGCCCATTGAACTTATTGTAACTACGTGACTTCCTTTACCCATAAATGGAATACAGATTTTTGTTAATTCGGCAACAGCAAAAACATTTACTTTATAAATATTTTGAAATTCTTGAGTAGTAATTTCAGTGAAATTTTTATGCAATAAACTTCCTGCATTATGAATTAGAATATCTACTTTATGCCAAGTTTTCGAGAGAAATTCACCAACTTGTTGCAACTGATTTTCGTCTGAAATATCAATTGGCAAACAAGTAATATTTTCGTGTTCGATTAAAATTTGTGGTGTTTTACGAGAAATAGCTAATACTTTATGACCAGCATTTGCAAACTGCAATGCCATTTCGTACCCAATTCCGCGAGAAGTTCCTGTGATAATTATATTTTTATTTTGCATTTAGCATAATTTCTTTAGTTGGCGCATTCATCATTTTCTCTAAAACTGGAATCGTTTTATTTACGACAGTTGTAATATGAGCTGTATTCATCAATTCAAATTCGTCATCAGGTTGGTGATAAAACTGGAAATTCTCGAAATCAAACGTCGAAACTGTTTGTGCAGGCACATTAAATTCGTCATAAAAAGGGAAATTATCTGAAGCTCTAAACAACATATATTTTGTTTCTACAGGAAGATAACCTACTAATTTATCACCTGAATATTCATTCATTTTGGTAGCCATATTACTTTTCCCGAAACCTGTAATATACATTAACATATCTCTGTTTTGCATTGGAACACCAACCATTTCGTAGTTAAACATAAAATATAAATTCATGT
>JAUMDQ010000269.1:0-6686 GCA_032121715.1 Flavobacterium sp. | reverse complement strand
TCATCTTCAATTTCATTTAGTTCCTCTTTGTTCACTCGGTAAACATCTTTAATGTTTCTAATCCAGTTATCAATTATTCCAATAGATTGATTTCCCATAGCCGCTTTTACACCGCCGCAACCATAATGTCCACAAACGATAACATGCTTTACTTTTAATGCGTTTACGGCATAATCTAAAACGCTAAGCATATTAATATCTGTATGAACCACTAAGTTGGCAATATTTCTGTGTACAAAGACTTCTCCAGGTTTCGCTCCAATAATTTCATTTGCTGGAACGCGACTATCAGAACATCCAATCCATAATAAGGGTGGATTTTGTCCTTTTGAAAGATCTTCAAAATAATTTTCGTCAACAGCTAACTGTTGCTCAACCCATTCTTTATTATTGTCTAATATTTTTTTATAAAAATCGCTCATTTTTTTTAGGTAAAATCCTTTTGGATATTCAAATATATGAAATTAACTTGATTGTTAGTTTTAATGTTTCAATTCGTTAAGATTGAAATTTGGGCTTTGCTCATCATTTATGAAAGTAACTTCGTCATAAAAGCTCACCTCACCAGTTTCAATATTGTGCATAGCTCCAATAATACCAATTTCTCCATTTTCAATCATTTGTTCTAAAACGAAACTGCGTTCAATGATGTTTTTTACGTTACGTTTTACATTGATTTCAGCTACATTTTCAACAAAAGTTGAGTTGCTTGAATTTCTGTTTTCTGAAGTTGTTTTTTCTTGATAAACCGCTGGTTGAATTTTTGATAGTAATTCTGTTAGATTACCCATTTCTACGTGGTCACACGCACCTTTAACGGCACCGCATTTTGTGTGTCCAAGTACGACAATTAGTTTAGAACCTGCTACTTTACAAGCAAATTCCATACTTCCTAAAATATCTGTATTTACAATGTTTCCCGCAATTCTTACAGAAAAAACATCTCCTAAACCTTGATCGAAGATTAATTCTGCAGAAGTTCTACTATCAATACAGCTCAAAATAGTGGCAAATGGCCATTGTCCGTCTCTTGTTTCATTAGCTTGTTCTAATAAATTTCTATGTGCTTTTAAATTATTAATAAAACGATTGTTTCCTTCTTTTAATATTTCTAAAGCTTTTCTTGGTGATATAGACGATTGTAATTCTTTATTTAGTGTTTTCATGTTGTTTTATTTTTTTAATTTATGTTCTACAAAAACGTGTTTTTCCTCTTCAGAACCATCTTCTAGTTCGTACGCTTTTTTAAACCCTATTAATTTTACTTTAATGTTTTCTTCTTTTGATCTGATTTTTTTGAATTCTTTAATCAGATCTAATACATCGTGAGCAATATAAACCGTATCAGATGCATTAATAATTACTTTTGAATTTTCAGGAATAGAAGAAATGGTTTCTTTTATTGCTGCTTTATTTAAAAAAGAAACTTCTTGAGCTAAATCGATATGAATAATGTCGCCATCTCTGTATTCTTCTTTTCTAAAATTATAAGCACGTTTCATATTTCCTTTCAAAACAAAAATCACACTGATAATCATTCCTAAAGCAACACCTTTTAATAAATCGGTGAAAACTACAGCACCAAAAGTAGCAATAAATGGAATAAATTGATATTTTCCTTTTTCCCAAAAATGCTTAATTGTTGATGGATTCGCTAATTTATAACCAACCAATAATAAAACAGCCGCTAATGTAGCCAACGGAATTTTATTTAAAATAGCTGGAATTGCCAAAACACTCACTAATAATAATAAACCGTGAATAATTGCTGACATTTTTGATTTAGCTCCAGCAGCGTTATTTGCTGAAGTTCTTACCACAACAGAAGTCATTGGTAATCCGCCTAAAAGAGAACTTACAATATTACCAATACCTTGTGCTTTTAATTCGATATTAGTATTCGTATATCTTTTTAAAGCATCCATTCTATCTGCTGCTTCAATACACAATAAGGTTTCAATTGAGGCAACTACTGCAATTGTAATAGCAACAATCCATACTTTTGAATTTGTAATAGCGGTAAAGTCTGGTGTAACTAAAATGTTTTTAAATTCTTCCAATGTAGTTGGAACTGGTAAACTCACTAAATGTTCTTTAGCAATAGCAAAATTACTTCCTGTTTGAATGAAAAATTCGTTCAATAAAATACTAACAATTACAGCAACTAAAGCTGGTGGTACTAATTTTATTTTTTTTAATACATCTACTTTATTCCAAAGAATTAAAATAGACAATGAGATTAAAGCAATAATAATGGAGCCTAATTGAATGTGGTCAAATACTTGAAAAAGTTCTGAAAATGTGTTTTGTCCATCAGGTTGAAAAAATGATTCATCACCTTCAAAATCTGGATCATAACCAAAAGCGTGAGGAATTTGTTTTAAAATAATAATAACTCCAATTCCGGCAAGCATTCCTTCAATGACATTGTTTGGAAAATAGTTTGAAATAGTTCCCGCTTTTATAAAACCAAGAGCTAATTGAATTAATCCAGCAATTAAAACGGCTAAAAGAAAGGCGTTAAACGAACCTAAATCTGTAATTGCGGTTAAAACTATTGCAGTTAAACCTGCAGCTGGACCAGAAACACTCAAATGAGATTGACTTAAATATCCAACAATAATACCACCAACAACACCTGAGATAATACCTGAAAATAATGGTGCTCCACTTGCTAAAGCAATACCGAGACACAATGGCAAAGCCACTAGAAAAACCACTAAACCTGAAGCGAAATCAGATTTAAGGTTTGTAAAAAGATTGATTTTTTTTGACATACCAATAAATTAATTTAATACATAAACTATCGCTTCAAATGATTTGAAGGCGAAAAAAATTGCGAAATGTTTAAATGAATTCGGGTGGAGGGGAAAAAAAGTCTAATGAATTAGAGATATAATTTGCAGGAATGTGAGAATTGATTCTTTTCTTTTTCAATTCTAATGTATTAACTGCATTCAAATTATAACATTTTGTAAATAAATTTAAATCGTGCGATTTAATTTCTTCTTCAAAAAAGTTATTAATGTTAACATCTGTGTATTTTTCAATATCTTCATTGATCATAATAAGACCAAATACAGGCGGTGTGAACAAGCATGTCACAAACAAGAATATGATATTATATACGAAAAATTTTTTCACTAAATGTTACATTTATTTTTGCAAAAGTAGTTAAAAAAAGTTTTTTTCAATTTTTACAAATGATAAATTTTTGTTAATGATATATTACTAAAAAAAATATGTACCGAGTCAATAATGTTTTATAAATTTGCCAAACAACAAAAACAAAATGACTACACAACAACTTATTGAGCAAATTCGTCTAAAAAAATCGTTTTTATGTATTGGTTTAGATGTCGATTTAACTAAAATTCCATCGTATTTATTAGCAACCGAAGATCCTATTTTCGAATTTAATAAATCCATAATTGATGCCACGCACGACTTATGTGTTTCCTATAAACCAAATACTGCTTTTTACGAAGCTTATGGTATAAAAGGTTGGCAATCATTACAAAAAACAATTAGTTATATTAATGAGAAGTATCCAGAAATTTTCACCATCGCCGATGCAAAACGTGGTGATATTGGAAATACGTCAACGATGTATGCCAAAGCTTTTTTGGAAGATTTGAATTTTGATTCGGTTACCGTTGCACCATACATGGGAAAAGACTCAGTAGAACCGTTTTTAGCTTTTGAAAATAAACATACGATTATGCTAGCCCTAACATCAAATGAAGGCGCTTTCGATTTTCAAACATTAGAAACAAAAGGGAAAGAATTATATAAAACGGTTTTGGAGACTTCTATAAATTGGAAAAATAGTCAAAATTTAATGTATGTGGTTGGCGCTACAAAAGCAGAATATTTTACAGAAATTAGAAAAATTGTACCAAATAGTTTCTTATTAGTTCCTGGAGTTGGTGCGCAAGGCGGAAGTTTAGCTGAAGTTTGTAAATTCGGAATGAACGAAAACGTTGGTTTATTAATTAATTCTTCTCGAGGAATTATTTACGCTTCAAACGGAACTGATTTCACAGAAAAGGCTAGGGAAGAAGCATTGAAATTGCAAGTTGAAATGGAGCAAATTTTAAGTAAAAAGTAAAAAGAGCCAAGGCAAAAGTAATACATAGATGAAACAATTCACCGACCAACTTGGTACCATCCACACTTTCGAAAATACACCTAAGAGAATTATTTCTTTAGTGCCTTCACAAACCGAATTGTTATACGATTTAGGTTTGGAAGATGCCATTATAGGAATTACTAAGTTTTGTGTGCATCCGTTTCATTTTAAATCGACTAAAACGATAATTGGCGGTACGAAAAATGTTAAATACGATAAAATAAAAGCGTTACAGCCCGATATTATTATCGCCAATAAAGAAGAAAATACGCAAGAAATTGTTGAGCAATTGAAAGACATTTGTCCTGTTTGGGTGACTGATATTGTTTCCATTGCAGACAATAATCAAATGATTGAAGATTTCGGAAATCTGTTTAACAAGCGAACGAATGCGCAAAAATGGATTGATAAAATTAACTTCGCTTACGAGAAATTTCAAAATGTAGTTGCTTCAAAATTTGAAGAAAACGCCAAACAAAAAGTTGCTTATTTCATTTGGGCAAACCCATATATGGTGGCTGCTGGCGATACGTTTATCAACGAAATGCTAAAGCTTAACGGCTTAGAAAATATTTACGATAATAATCCAAAATATGAAGGTAGATATCCTGAAGTGGTTGTCAATAAAATGCGAATTCAAGGAGATCCTGATTTTGTGTTTTTATCTTCTGAGCCTTTTCCATTTAAAGACGAACATGCTTTTGAATTAGGCAGACATACACATCACGCAAAAACTATTTTTGTGGATGGCGAAATGTTTTCTTGGTATGGGAGTCGTTTAGTAAAAGCGTTCGATTATTTTACTTTGTTGCAAGAAAAGCTATACATTTACAAATAAAAATGATAGCCTACACCACGTACGAAAACAAAAATACTACTGAATGGGTTACATTTGTCCACGGTGCCGGAGGAAGCTCTTCTATTTGGTTCAAACAAATCAAAGAATTCAAAAAACATTTCAATATTTTACTTCTAGATTTACGTGGTCACGGAAATTCTAAAGAAAAAATCTCCAAAAAATATACTTTTAAAGCTATTGCTAACGATGTTTTAGAGGTTTTGAATCATCTCAATATTCAAAAATCACATTTTGTTGGTATTTCATTAGGTACAATTGTGATTCGTCAATTTGCAGAAATGTACGAAAACAGAGTGCAAAGTATGATTATGGGCGGCGCTATTTTGAAAATGAATTTTCGCTCACAAATTTTAATGCGACTAGGAAATATCTTCAAATATGTCTTGCCTTATTTGGTTTTGTATCGCTTTTTTGCTTTCGTGATTATGCCAAATAAAAATCACAAGCAATCAAGATTGTTATTTATTAACGAAGCGAAAAAACTCTACCAAAAAGAATTTATCAAATGGTTTAAATTGACGGCAGAAATCAATCCGATTTTAAAATATTTTCGACAAATAGAATTACAAGTTCCAACATTATACGTAATGGGAAATGAAGATTACATGTTTTTGCCTTCAGTTCGAAAAGTGGTTGAAAGTCATTATAAATCGTCTACATTATTAGTAATTGAAAACTGCGGACATGTAGTAAATGTTGAAAAATGGGAAGTTTTTAATTTTGAAGTGATTCAGTATTTACAAAATCAAAAAACGAAAATTTAAGGCATAAAAAAACAACTGAAACCTAAATCTCAGTTGTTCTTTAACTAAAAACTAACCTTAAACAAACCTATTTATTGTGATACAAATATCTGTATTTTAATTAGTTAATTTTGTTAAGGTTTTGTTATACTTATGTTATTGTTGTTAAAGTTACTTCTTGTCTTGCAAAGCAAATACTTTTCGTAACAAATCAGAAGTTCTTGCTGAAAAATTAGTTCTAATGTCTTTTTCTTCCACCGCAATCATTTTGAAAACACCTTCCATAGCCTTGTTTGTGGTATAATCTGTTAAGTCTGGATTCACTTTAGTCACTAACGGAATACTATTGTATTTTGTGATAATTTGTGTCCAAATTTTATCTGCTCCCACTTTCGCAAAAGAATTTTTAATTACTGGACTAAATTTTCCGTACAAAGCTGTTGAAGTTGAATTTTGTAAATAATTGGTCGCCGAACTTTCATTTCCTAATAAAATGTTTTTCGCATCTGTAAAAGTCATTTGTTTTACAGCGTCTACAAAAATTGGAGTAGCTTCTTTTACTGCATCTTCAGCGGCTCTATTTAAAACTCTTAAACCATCATCAGCTAATTTAGATAAACCTAATTGGCGTAATCTAGTATCCACTTTTTGTAATTCTGCTGGTAATAAAATTTTTACAGCTTCATTTCTGAAAAAACCATCAGTTGCAGTTAATTTTGAAACTTGATTGGAGATTCCGTTGTTCAAGGCTTCTTTTAAGCCGTTACCCATTTCGGCTTGACTCAAAATTCCAGTTTGTTGTGGCAATTGCTCTAAAACTTGTTGCATTTCTGCGCAGCCAAATAAGGTTAAAGAGGCTAAAATTATTATTGATTTTTTCATGATTTGAGGATTTTATTTTTTGTCTTGTAAAGCAAATACTTTTTTTAGCAATGCTGATGTTCTAGAGTCA
>JAUMDQ010000268.1:0-6577 GCA_032121715.1 Flavobacterium sp. | reverse complement strand
GTTATCTGATTTTAAATCGTTTTTCTTTTTTAAATCGTCTGCCGTTAAATTCGGAAACTTTTTAGTGATGGAGAAGATAGAATCTCCTTTTTGTACGATGTAATAATCTTCTTTAATATCAATTTTACTTTTTGCAGAAGAGTATTTGTTTTCCGTTGGTTTTACTGTGTTTTCAGCTACAGCATTTTCAACTTCTGGCACAATTGTTTCTGCTTTTGGCTTCGGCTTCTTGATTACTTCATTGACCGTGACTTTCTTCGTAGTCTGAATCACTAAACTTTGTCCTGCATTGATATTACTACCTTTGATGTTATTCCATTTTCTTAAATCAGTAATAGAAACATTGTTTTTATCTGCAATTACACCAAGTGATTCGCCTTTTTTAACTTTATGATAATTTTTACTAACGACTTCTTTTGTGCGTTTTTTTATAACTTCTTCATATTCCGTAGTATCATTATTCTTCATTTTGAAATTAGAAGCCACAGCTATAGAATCTTTTTTAGCAATACTATCACGTTTTCTAACTTGAGCCAATTGAATCGTATTAATTTTCTCTTGCTCTAAATAGGCTAAATAGCCGTAAATCTTTTCTTCATTCGAAACAAAAATTCCGATTTTATTTTTCGGTAAACGCAAGTAAAAATACTCATCACCAATTGACGGAATGTATTTCGATTTGTAAATTGGATTTAAATATTCCAATTGTTCTTCAGAAATATCAAGTAAATCAGATAATTGTTTGAAAGTCATGGCGTGTTTCACCATTACTGTATCAGTTTCTGCATATTTCATTTCTGCTTTATGAGGCACTAAACCGTGTTCTTTTTTGAACTCGTAAATGTACATCGTAGCTAAAAACGCTGGTAAATAATTTGCTGTTTCTTGTGGTAAATATTTTCTAATTTCCCAATAATCTGTTTTTCCACCAGAACGTCTGATGGCTTTGGAAACATTTCCTGGTCCACAATTGTAAGAAGCTAAAACCAAACTCCAATCGCCAAAAATTTCGTACATGTTCATCATATAATGACAAGCGGCTTCTGTTGATTTTATTGGATCATGACGCTCATCTACATACGTTGTGATGTCTAATTTGTATTGTTTTCCAGTAGCTGGCATAAATTGCCATAAACCACCTGCACCCACTTTAGATTTTGCTTTCGGTTGTAATGCCGATTCAACAATCGCTAAATATTTGATTTCTAAAGGTAAATTGTATTTTGATAATTTTTCTTCGAACAATGGAAAATAATATTCTGCAATAGCCATTTGTTTTTCAAAACTTTTGGATCTGTTTTTTAAGAACGATTTGATTACGTTTTCTAAAGCAGGATTGTATTCAATTACGAAAGGCGATTGCACATCTAATTTGTGTAAACGTTTTTTAAGTAATTCCGTATCTAAATCATACGAAACTTTTTCATCGATGTTCATGTTTTCAATATCGAAAAACATTTCGTTAGATAAACTCGCATCGGATAATTCTTTCGTCCATCTTTGGTCGATACAAGCACTGGTTTCGTGGTTGTTGAACGTTTTTTTAAGCGAATCTAAGTAAGATACTTTTGGAGTAAAAAGGGTAGGTGTTGTCTGTTGGTTTTCTTGTGCAAACAATCCGTTCGACAGGAAAAGACCAAAAGTTAATATTACAAATTTCTTCATTCTTATATGTGTTTTTTCTCCATAACTACCGGAGCATTTTATCTAAATCATTAATATACAATTACTTGTATGAACGCAAATATATTTTATTTATTGTTAAGCTCCCAACTTTTAACGTTTAAATTTTCATTTTAACGTTTTTTTTGGAATTTTGGTGATGATTGAAAACTTATTTTATCGTGAGTTTATTTGACAATTTTTTAAACTCAATAATATTTTCTTGGAATTTTGATTTAGCCATTCCATAAAAAACTATCGCTACTTTATTTTTTATTAAAATGGTTATAAAAGCAAGCTTAGGTTCCGTTTTATGTTCAAAATAGAATTCTGCTTCAATTGTGTCATAACCATTTATACTTTTTTTAGACATGTTTTTTGTTTCTTTATTAACAAATCCTTGTTGTATTAAACCATTCACAGAATCTTCTATAAGTTTTTCTTTGGTCACAGACTCATCCAATGGATAGGAAGAAATCATAACCATTGGTTCATCTTCGTATGATTTTTTATCTATTCCATTTTCAGAAAAAATAAACATATTTGCTGAAGCCTTCGCAAATTTAAACTTTGATTCGTTCTTCTCCACTTTAAAAGCACTTGAAGCAAAAGGATCAATTATTAAATTTTTATCATATTTAATTTTTAAAAACGATTTTTTAATTCCTGGAAACAACTCCTCACTAGAACTAGATGGAAAAAAGGCTGTGACCATTACTGAAAATGTGGAATCACCAAATACAACATTTACTCTCTCGCTATTATCTGCACTTTTGATATGAGAAAATTTAGCTTGAAACCCATCTATTTTTAACTCATCAAATTCTAAAACAGCAATTCCTTTTTTCTCAAATGTTGCTCTTGTATAAGTTGCGGTATTGGAATCAAAATTACCACCAACTAAATCCATTATCTGAATTCCAGTAGTTTCATCTTTTATTAAACCAATAAAATTATCAGCATCTACAAATCCTTTCGGTGGAATTATAGAAAGTCTTGTTCCTTTAATATTTACATAATTATTATTTTGTGCAAATATGTTAATAGAAATGAATAATAATATTAGTTTAAATTTCATGTGATTTTTGTTTAAATAAAATCTGTTTTTACTTCAAAATAGCTGCAATTCCTGGTAAGGTTTTACCTTCTAACATTTCTAACATCGCACCACCGCCTGTAGAAACGTAGCTCATTTTATCTTCTAAACCAAATTGTTTTACTGCTGCAACACTATCACCACCACCCACTAAAGAGAAACATCCGTTTTGAGTTGATTCTGCAATAAAATCTCCTAAAGTAATCGTTCCGTTTGCAAAAGCGGGTAATTCAAATACGCCAATTGGACCGTTCCAAAGTATTGTTTTTGAACTTAAAACTACGTCTTTTAGCATTTCTAAAGTTTTAGGACCTGCATCTAAACCTTGCCATCCAGCAGGAATTTCAGCCACATTAACAATTTGCGTATTGGCATCATTTGAAAAGGCATCGGCAGCCACCACATCAACTGGTAAGTGAATCTTCACACCTTTTGCTGTCGCTTGTTTCATGATATCTAAAGCCAATTCCATTTTGTCGTCTTCACAAATAGAATTTCCGATATTTCCACCCATCGCTTTGATGAACGTAAATGTCATTCCACCACCAATAATCATGTGGTCGACTTTATCTAAAATGTTTTCAATAATCGTAATTTTAGAAGAAACTTTACTTCCTCCAAGTATTGCTGTAACTGGTTTTTCAGAGTTTTTCAATACTTTATTGATGCTTTCAATTTCTTTCGCTAATAAAGCACCGAAACATTTATCATTTGGGAATTCGTTCGCAATAATTGTTGTTGAAGCGTGCGCTCTGTGCGCTGTTCCGAAAGCGTCATTCACATACACATCACCTAAACTCGCTAATTCTTTAGAAAAATCAACATCTCCAGCTTCTTCTTCGGCATAAAAACGTAAATTTTCTAATAATAAAATCTCACCGTTTTGTAAATTGGCAGCCGCTTCTTTGGCGATTTCTCCTCTACAATCTGACGCAAATTTTACTTTTTTTCCTAAAACTTCTTCAATTTTAGAAACGATATGACTTAACGAATATTTGTCTTCTTTTCCTTTTGGTCTTCCTAAGTGCGACATTAAAATTACCGAACCACCATCGTTTAAAATTTTATCGATAGTTGGTTTTGCAGCTTCAATTCGATTCGCATCTGTCACTTTAAAATTTTCATCTAAAGGCACATTAAAATCTACACGGATTAAAGCTTTTTTGTTGTTAAAATTGATGTCGAAAATAGTTTTCATAGGAATATGTTGTTTATTGTTTTTATAATAAGAGAATTGCAAATATAAAAGTTTGATTTTAAACCAAGACAAAAATCTCTTATATTTGCTCGATGCTTTTTAACGACATACTTGGTCAAGACCACATTAAAAATTATTTAATTACTACTGCAAACGCAGGAAGAATTCCGCATGCCCAATTATTTATTGGTCCGGAAGGTTCTGGAACGTTGCCAATGGCGATTGCTTATGCGCAATATATTTTGTGTAGCAATGTGAATGGCGAAAACAATACGGGAAAATCGGCATGTAATTTAAAATTCGATAATTATTCGCATCCTGATATGCATTTTGTGTATCCGATTACAGCAACAGATGATGTAAAAGGTGATAATGTTGTAAGTGCAAATTTCTTGGAACATTGGAGAAGTTTCTTAAAAGAAAATCCCTATGCGAGTTTATTCGATTGGTATAAAAAATTAGAAATTCCGAAAAAACAAGGCATTATTAGTGTTAAAGAATCGGCGGCGATTAATAAAAATTTATCCTTGAAAGCCTACGAAGGTGGTTACAAAGTGATGATTATTTGGATGGCTGATAAAATGAGAACGGATGCAGCCAATAAATTACTTAAATTACTTGAAGAACCGCCAGAAAAAACAGTTTTCATTTTAATTTCTGAAAGTATTGACGATTTGTTACAAACGATTATTTCTCGTTGTCAAGTTGTTGATTTCTTAGCGTTGCCGGAACAAGTCATTACAGAAAAATTAATTTCAAAACATCAAGTTGATGCGAATTTGGCTAAAAAAATCGCCCATCAAAGTGAAGGAAATTATAACAAAGCCTTGCATCTATTACACAAAGACGACGATGATGGTATTTTTGAAGAATGGTTTATCAACTGGGTTCGTGCTGCGTTTAAAGCGAGAGGAAATGCGAGTGTTATTTCCGATTTAATTGTTTGGAGTACCACAATTGCGAAAGAAGGAAGAGAAACGCAGAAGAATTTTTTACAATTTTGCATTCAGTTTTTCCGTCAAGCCTTGTTGTTGAATTATCAAACGAAAGATTTGGTGTATTTAGAACCAAATTTTGAGAATTTTAAACTAGAAAAATTTGCGCCTTTTATTCACGGAAATAACATTGTAGATATTTTTAAAGAATTGGAAGATGCGATTTATCATATTGAAAGAAACGGAAACAGTAATGTTATTTTAACCGATTTATCGATAAAGTTAACGCGATTGTTGCATAAAAAAGAGATTTAAAAGTACGATTTACGAAAAAACAAACAACCTAAAATTATAAAACTATGAATGAATTTGCCCTTATTTTACTAGCTTTTTTAGCCATTACATTTTTACAATCTGGATACGATAAAATCGCCGATTGGAACGGAAACGTGAGTTGGTTAAAAGGTCATTTTTCTCAAACTTTTTTAAAAAATCAAGTTCCCTTTGCTTTGCTAACGGTTTTAGCTTTAGAAATTGTAGCTGGAGTTTTAGCTATAGTTGGAATGGCTGAAAACATTATGAGTGGCGCTACAATCATGGGCGATTATGCTTGTATGGTTTCTTGTGTAACGTTATTGCTTTTGCTTTTCGGACAAAGAATCGCGAAAGATTATGATGGTGCGAGAACGATTGTAATTTATTTAATTCCAGCCTTGATTGGCGTGTATTGGTTGTAAAAAAGATATACGAAGAATAAAAAAGAAAGCTCGGATTTAAAACCCGAGCTTTCTTTTTTATTCCAATCCTACTTTAAACAATCGCAACTCTTCCCAAGAGAAAGCGTCGCCGTGTTTTTCTTTTAAAATACCTAAACCTTCGCCGTTATAATCCTTGAAAACTTCTTGCAATGCGGCAATTTTTTCATCGGACATAATATCAGAAATGGTTAACGCTTCCATTTGAATTAATTTGGTAAAGTGCGAATAAATAGAGCTTACCGTTAATTTTCGTTTAGCTGCGATTTCTTCTAGAGATAAATTTTCTTTCCAAAGATCTAAAGTAATTTCTATAGTTGCTTTTTTAGGTTCGGTTGATTTTGCTTTTTTGGCTTTGGTTTTCTTACTGAAGGTTTCCGAATGATCTTTCTCTACAAAACCATCAATTTGCTTAAATTTTTCGGACAATGAACCAATTTTATTGATTTTATAATATTTCATTTCGTCAGAAGACATTGTTTTTTTATTGAATTCAATTCCGTTGACTAAATTCTTAATCAACAACATCGATTTTTTCAATTGTAACACCGTTTTCACTTGAATTTCTTCTAGTTCCAAAAGTTCGTCGTGGAACGTTTTGACTTTTTTCAAATTACTCACTTCTGCAATTTTCAGTAATAAATCCGTAACTTGATAATCTAAAGTTTTGAAATAATACTGATAGGCTGCTTCACATCTTTCGGCTAAAAAAGGAATATCAATCGTTTCTTGGTAACAAATTTTTTGAATTTGATTGATGAATTTTTGTGAGGTATCGAACAAAGCAGCAACTATACTTTCATTCTGTTGTGCCCAAATTCGGTATTTAGATTTGGTAGAATTCGAAACTTCATCGTTATACGAAAACAAATGATTGCGCCATTCTTGAGCCAATTGTCTGAAATCAAAACTTTTACATAATTCTAAACGT
>JAUMDQ010000267.1:0-20600 GCA_032121715.1 Flavobacterium sp. | reverse complement strand
GTTCTATTTATGCAGCGCATAATGGCGTGTACAGAATGAGTGCTGATTTTGATAATTTAGTGGAAACTTCAAACAATATTGCGAAAGTAACTGTTGGAAACGGAAAGTTACAAGTAGAGAATTTAACACGTTCTTCTGTAGAAACTTCAAAATTCGATTTAGCGAATGCGTTACGTTCTGCTTTTGAATTAATGGGTTGCGAAGTAACTTTTGGAGGTTCTTACCCAGGTTGGACACCAAACGCCAACTCGGAGATATTAGATGTATTAACTTCAATTTACGAAAAACAAAACGGAAGTAAACCACATGTAGTAGCTTGTCACGCTGGATTAGAATGTGGAATCTTAGGAACAAATTACCCAGAAATGGATATGATTTCTTTCGGACCAACAATCAAAGGTGCACACAGTCCTGATGAAAGAGCGAATATAGCTTCTGCTCAAAAATACTGGAAATTTGTATTAGAGATTTTGGAAAACATTCCGGTTCGTAATTAAGATTTACGAATTTCGATTTACGAAGTACTTAATAATAAAAAGCCTCTAGAATTCGTTTTCTCGAGGTTTTTTTTGTGGGAAATTTTATATATTTGAATTGTGTAACTTAGTTATATATTTAAACAAATGTTTACAATAATTATACTCTCTAACAATACCAAAAGAAGATCATAAATGGATAAAATTAATTTATTAGTTATTGTAACTATAATCTCGTTGTTCATTTCCTTTTTCCTTACTTTTTTTCTTCTTACTGTTAAAACGAAACACAAATTAAGTAATTCTCTTTTTGCGATTTTTTTAATAATTACAGCAATAGACACTTGTGAGCCTCTTTACAATCTAACGGTGAATGGACCTACAAATTTGGGAATGCTAAGAAATACTTTCGCTTTCTTACAGATTCCTGTTTTTTATTTGTATGTACTATCTGTAAGCTATTCTGATTTTAAACTTAAACCAAAGCATCTCATCCATCTGCTTCCTTTTGTACTTGCGACTGTCATTTTATTACCTCGTTTTTATTTAGTGGATACTGCTTCTAAAATAAATTTTATCATAAATCGTCAAAATATGATAGAAATACCGTTCAATCATATTCTTTTTCATGTTCAATTTTTGGTTTATATCACAGCCGTTTTCATCCTTTTAAGAAAAGCTAAAAAATTATATCTTGAAAATAATGCTGGTGCACATATTAATTCTTATAATTGGTTGTTTCAGTTTACGGTTGTGCTCACCTTTTTTTATTTGATTGTTTTTTTAAAAAATATTTTTAAGTTTTCAGATTATCCACACATTTCTGAATGGATAAAAATTGGGCTTTTAGTGTCTCAACTCTTTATCATTTGTTGGTATTTATTTAAAGCATTAAATAATCCAAGTTTATTTAGAAATATCGATTCAAAATTAAAGTTGGTTTCTGATATTATTTTAGAAGAAAAAAATAGTGAAACTCAAACTATTAGTGAAAAGGAATATCAGGAAGACTTGTTGAAATTAAAAAAATATATGGTTGAAGAAAAACCATTTCTTAATCCATCTTTAACTATTCAAGAGGTATCTGCTGCTATTGGAATTCCTGTTAGAAACTTATCGGTTTTAATTAATCATAAATTAGGGCAACATTTTTACGATTTTGTTAATGGATATCGTATAGAACATGCTATGGAAATTTTAAAAGATGCTACTAAAAACAAAGTCACAATTCTTGAAATCTTATATGAAGTTGGTTTTAATTCCAAATCTTCTTTCAATACAGCTTTTAAAAAACATACGGGTAGCACACCCACTTCTTATCGTAATACCTTATAAAACAACACTTTGTAATTACTCGTACTCTTCATTGTATCTACTCGAACTTATTTTATAAAAGAAATGCGTTCGAATACTTGCATTCGGTCGCACAGCTCTTAGTTCTTTTTCAATTTTGTATCGAAATAAATTTTTAACTAAAACTCGATACAATGAAAAAAACATTTTTATTCCTAATTCTTACAGGACTAATTTTAAGCTGTCAAACAAGTAAAAAAGTAGTCTTAAAAAAAAGAGAGTATACTTTTATTACAGACAGTTTAAATATTGAAGAACAATTAGAAAAGTATAAACTTCCTGGATTTAGTCTTGTTGTTTTTGAAAATTATAAGATGGTCTATTCTAATCAATTTGGTGTAAAGTCAATAAATTCAAAAGAAAAAATAGATGAAAACACAGCATTTTCTACAGCATCAATTTCAAAACCAATTACAGCACTTCTTTGTCATATCCTTGAAGAAAAAGGATTAATAAATTTGGATGAACCAATTGATAATTACTTAAAACGCTGGCATTTGCCAAAAAGCAAGTTTACTGAAAACAATAGTCCAACTTGGAAACAATTTCTTAATCATACTGCTGGTACAAGTCAAGGTGGGTTTGCAGACTATTATGAAGGAGACACAATTCCAACAATAAAACAAAGTCTTTTAGGACAGATTCCGAGATACGATAAAGAAATTGAATTTTTGTTTGCACCAGGTACAAGTTTTGAATACAGCGGTGGTGGTTATGTAATTATCCAAATGGCGTTAGAAGACACTTTGCATCAACCTATTGCAGCACTTGCAGAGGAACATATTTTCGCACCTCTTGGCTTAAAAAACACAACAATGATTCAACCAAATGAAAATGGTTTTTTATCAAATGTAGCTTTGGTTCACGATGAAAGTGAGGAAGTTATTAGATCAGGCTTACCAATAACACCACAAGTAGGAGCTTCTGGAATGTGGTCTACTCCTACTGATTTGGCAAAAATTTCTATTGAAATACAAAATGCTTTACGTAATAAAAACAACAAAGTAATTTCCCATAATGTTGCGAAAAAAGTAACAGAAGTAACCGCTTTAAAAGATGCTGTTGGTGGCTGGAGTTATGGATGGCAAAAGTCTTTTGGTTATAACAATTATGATTGGTTTTCTTGTAATGGTTCCAATACTGGAGTTGGTGGTAACATTCTAGCTACGATGACTGATGGCAATGGCGTTGTATATCTTGCCAATGGCGAAAAACCGAATCGTTTTCCTGTGATGAATCATACTCGAAATAAAATTCTGAAAGTGATGAACTGGAACAAAGCATCTAATGATGACGTTCAAGAAATACCTACAAGTTTAAAAGAAAAGCTAATTGGTACTTATGATGATTTCCTTTATGGCCTGGGAATGGAAACCAAAATTGTAGAAAGAAATAATCGTCTCTATGTAGCATCTCCAATTTTAGAACATTTCAAAGGCAAGAATGATAATGAGTTAATCTATCTAAAAAATGGATCATTCAAAATTTTAGATTATCCTAACTTATTACAATTCGATTTTAGCAATGGAAAACTAAATTTTGTAACCTTAACAAGAGGTGATTTAAGTACAAAAGTTCAAATCGTTAATAAAGAAAAATAACAAGCATTTAAAAACAAACTAAATATAAAAAACTATGAAAACTTCATTAAAATTATTAGCAATACTAGTATTAATTAGCAACTTTTCTTTTGGACAAGACTTTTCCAAAAAGATTGATTCCATAATAAAAGACAATTATCAAAAAAATCCCAACGTAGGAATTAGTGTAGGTTTTATTAAAGACAACGAAGAATACTATACTGCTTATGGCAATTTGAATAGTGAAACTCCAATTGACATTAATAAAAACTCTATTTTTGAAATAGCCTCTATCACTAAAATTTTGACTTCAAATTTAATCGCACAAGCTGTTATTGAAAATAAATTAAAATTGGAAGATTATATTGATAAGTATCTTCCGAAAGGATATATTTTACATAAAAATCTAAAGAATAAAATAAAAATTTCCGATTTATGTTCGCATCAATCTGGTTTACCCGATATTGATTTTGGTAAACTAATAGAACTAGATTCTCAACAACCCGTAAATAGTGTAACTGAAAACACCTTAAGCAGTTTGGTTAATAATTGTTCCGAACTAATCGATTATGGTAAATTTCGTTATTCTACTTTAGGCTATACTTTACTAGGACAAATATTAGAAAAAGTATATGACAAAACTTACGACGAAATTATTAGAGATAAAATAATAGAACCATTACAAATGACAAATACTTTAACAAAAGATTTTAATGTAAAAAATAAAACAACAGGTCACAATCCGAATGGTGGTATTCAGGAATTCTTCAAATGGAATTGTACTGCATCGGCTGGATTAGTGAAATCTAGTGCTTCAGATATGGTTACCTATTTAAAAGCAATTTTAAACAAAGAAACCCAAATAGGTAAAGCAGCTATAATTACCGAAAAAATCTTTTACAAAGATGAAAAAAGAGAAATGGGATTGGGATTAAATATCTCAACAGATGAAAAAAACACTATTTATTTAAAATCAGGAGATTCTATGGGTCAATGTGCAATTTTATGTTATAACAGAGATAAAAACTGGGGAATCATTATACTTCTAACTGAAAGAAATTCAAAAATGAGACAAGACTTATTGAATAAAATTTATGATATCGTTTTGAAATAAATAAAACTAGGAAATCCTTTCCAAAAATAACAAACCCTATTAAAACACAAAACTATAAACACCTTTTCAATTTAAAATGAGAAGGTGTTTTTTTATAGCAAATATTCCGTTTAATAATTGAAATTTGAAACCTGTAGCCTTAAAATAAAATAAAATTGCTACACATATAAATGAAAGAAATTAATATATTTGAAAAACGCTACATAATAGCGGATATGTATCTAAACCTGGATAGATATGCGATATAAAGTAGCGAGTATATAATGGGTTGGCAATAATTATAAAAAACCGAAAAGATAAAATGGACGAAACGGATAAAAAGATACTCAAAAATACTGAAGAAATTTTCAATTGGACATACCCAGGAGCAACATTATATTACAGAGATTGCAATCTTAAAGAATCTATAATAAAACTCTTTAAAGAAGAACAAATTCTAAGAAATGGTTATTTTCTTGATGTAAGTTCTAAAGCAGCTGGATTAGATAAAAATACTCGATTTATTATTGCTTCTTCAAAGGCGGCAAAATTATATCAAATTAATCCTGACGTTGAAAAATATGCACATTGTTGTATAAACGCAAATAGTTATTTTAAAGTAATGAATATTTACGTGGTAAATGGTAAAACCCAAATTTTTCTGTTACACATTCCAGCAAATGGTTTAGATTATTTTAGCAAAGTAATTTCTAATTTTGACAGTCAATTCATTGATAGAGCAAAGAAAAGTTTTGATGAAAAAATAGTTAAAGAGCCTTTGCCTGAACTTTTGGAAAAACAATGGGTTGATAGAACAAACTTCCCTGTAGGAATGGATGGATATAATATTTTTTATCCGCTTGACTCTATTACTCCAATTACTAAAGAAGGAGAGCCTTTGTATAGTGGGATTAGGAATCTTACTAACGACACAACTGACATTAATAAATCAAGAATAACAAAATTTGAAAGTCCAAAAGGTTTTTGGAAAAGACTATTTGGATAAAAATAACTACTGCCAACAGCAGTTACACAAGATGCAAGGATTTAGTGGAATTGCCGTTTCGCATTGAACTTTTTACTTAAATAAAAAATATGCAGTCATGAAGTTCGCAACCTCGCCAAGCGCCGGAACGTTATATACAAATTATGAAAAACGAAATCTAAAAAAATATTTAATAAATAGTGCGGACTGAAACTAACACTTAAAAAAGTACCTAAAATGTTCGTTCTTAATGGTCAAAATTGGCAAGGGGAAAAATTATAATCATGAAAAAAAACTTATTATTATCATTGACATTAGTTTTTGTAATAACTCTTATTGGGTGTAGTAAAGATGATGACAATAATTCAATTTCAAGTCCAACAATAGTTGGAAAATGGAGAACTGTAAAATTTGAATATTATACAGATGGTGTGTTAGTCGATACTGAAACTACTGTAGATGAAAATTCAACTTGTCCAGACTATATAGAATTCAAAGCTAATGGATCTTATGTAGTAATCGATAATGACGTAAATTGTAATTCAACAGCAAATGAAAATGGTACATATGTTTATAATGGCACTACAATATCAACTACTTCAGCTGGTTCAACTGATATTTCAACAGTAATTACATTGACAAATACAGATTTGAAAACTGACTTTACTGAAACATCATCGGGTGGAACAGTGTTTAAAAATGTAGGTTATTATAAAAAAATAAACTAAATCTGCATACAACAGCAGTTTGCAAAACGTTACCTGCTATGCAAACCAAACATTCCGTATGAAAAAGACCTCAAGCATATTAATATTACTTTTAGGATTAACTTTTTTTGTTTCTTGTGGACAAAATTTAAAACCAAAACCTGCTGACAAATTTTTAGAATTTCTAAATAATTATCAAGTTGATAGTTTACAAATTTTAGTTACTGACGACTTTCAGCTAAATCGAACTTATACAACCTATAAAAACGACAAAAAATCATTTTTTGACGAATACATTCCAATTTCTAAAAATTTCAACGGAAAATATAAAATTCTGAAAACAAATCATAACGAACTCACAACGGAGTTTTTGGTAGAAGACCAAAGCGACTATTTCAAATATCTAAATATTGATTACCCAAAATGGAAAATTATCCTAACAACTACTAACAAAGATAAAATTGTAGGTATGACAATTGACACGACTAAAAGTTATCAAACTTATTTATCACAAATAAAACAAAAGAGCGAAAATTTTGAAAGTTGGCTAAAAACAAATTATCCAGACGAGACAAATGACATTTTATATTCGACAACAGGACTTTTAACGAGACGACTTAAAGAATATGCAAAAAAGCACAACAAGTAAAAGTCGTTTGGCAAGATTGCTAATTTTGTAGTAAATTCACCTTTACATTTCGCAAGAAATTTTATCCTTAAAAGAAAATAATTGGTTCCGAAGTCGCAACCTCGCAAAGCCACAAACGTTTGATGTTAAGTTTCACGAACCGCATATTAACAGACATTCGTATTAAAAAAGTCAAATAAAAGCTCTAAAAACGCTCCGACAACTTGATAATGCGAATCGCAAAGTTGATAATACGTATCGGGAACTTGATAATACGTATCGGAAACTTGATAATACGTATCGGGAACTTGATAATACGCATCGGGAACTTGATAATACGTATCGGGAACTTGATAATACGTATCGGGAACTTGATAATACGCATCGGGAACTTGATAATACGTATCGGGAACTTGATAATACGTATCGGGAACTTGATAATACGTATCGGGAACTTGATAATACGCATCGGGAACTTGATAATACGTATCGGGAACTTGATAATACGTATCGGGAACTTGATAATACGCATCGGGAACTTGATAATACAAATTAGAAAACGGATTATGACAACTTATCTGTTCAAGAAAAAACAAAAACACCATCTCTTATTAAAACGAGATGGTGTTTTATCAAACTAACTTTATTTTTATCCAACGAAAATCAAAACCAATAACGGAATAACTATTCCAGCAACAGCTAATTTCCAACCACGTCTTGCGAAAGTATTTTTACCATGTGTAATCATAATAGCTCCTGTAATAGCTATTGTAATTAATGAAATTCCAAAAATATCTGAGTAATAAATCCACCAGTTAGAAGTACTTTTATGTAACTTCATAGTTTGGCTAATAATTGGAGTTTTATTAAAAGCTACGATTTCACCTTTTCCTGTTTCCATATCAATTTCTACATCATGTTTTTCAAAAGAAATTTTAAAAGTTCCTTTCTTCACATTATGACGACGGATTTTATCATCTATACCTAATTCTTTACCTAAATTTTCGGCATATTTTTCCGTAATTTGACTTTCTTCAGGAAGTTCTACACTAATGCTTTTCGTCTCCGTTGTATATTTCTCAGGATGCCAATGTTCTCTGTGATTCATTAAAATACCAGAAAATGCAAATGAAATAATTAATCCGATATAAAAATATCCTAAATCGCGGTGAATGTTTCTTCTATTTAATTTCATAACTTATAGTTGTTGTATTTGGATTTAAAATTCGGACAAAATTAAAATTTATATTTAATGCTTCCTAATACTTGACGAGGCGCAATTGGATTCACACTATAATTTTCGTGAACAGTATAATTTAACTCATTTGTAACGTTTGATAATTTACATAAAATTGATATTTTTTTCCAAGTGTAACCCACAGATAAATCAATAGTTGTATATCCATTAATTGGAATTTCTCTGTCTGTAAATGTAACAACACCTGTATTACTAACCACATAATTATCGTTCCATCCACCAAATCTATCACCAACATAATTAGCTAATGCTCCAAAAGAAACACCTTTAAGCTTTCCTCCTTGTAAGGTATAGAAAAAACTTAAGTTTGCTGTACTAGCTGGAGTTCTTACTACTCTATCACCAACTATAAAACTACCATTTGTTCCAGAAGTTTTAGTGTAACGCATGTCATTATAACTATAACCTGCTATAATATTTAAACCTTCAACTGGTTTGGCAGTAATATCAACTTCTACACCTTTACTAGTCGTTTCTCCACTTAAAATTTTAATACTTGTATCTGTGTTTAAAGTTCCGTTTGCTTTAAATTCAGCAGTTTGTGCCAAATTACTATTTACAATTTGGTAAAGAGTAACGTTAGACGTTAGTTTACCTTTTAAGAATTCTTTCTTCACACCCAATTCAAACTGATCAATAATTGAAGCTTCTAAAGCATCACCATTAACTGTTGTTCCTGTATTTGGTGTAAATGAATTCGCATAACTTGCAAAAAGAGAAACACTTGTTACTGGTTGATAAACTAAACCTGCTTTTGGCGTAAATGCCTGATCTTTTCGTTTTGCACCTTCAGTTAACACTTCACCTCCAGTAGTAGGATAATCATAAGTATCTGCTTGCGCTTCTTGCCAAGACCAACGTAATCCAGCTAAAACTTTAATTTTATCTGTAATAGAAATTAAATCTTGAGCGTACACTCCAAAACGTTTTGTATCTGTTTTTACAATTTTTGAGTTTCTTGCATCTGGAATAGCTCCGCCTTGGTCAAAGTTTTCAAAATCAAAAACATTTCCTGTTCCATAAGTTGCTGGCGAAAATACAAATGTATATGCATCTGTATATGCGTTTTCAAAATCTAAACCTGTAAAAAATTGGTGTTTTACTTTTCCTGTATTAAAATTCCCTTGTAAACTAGCCTGATTAGAAACTATTTTTTCTACGTTTTTATTTTGTCCTAAAGGTCTATTCCATGTTCCATCTGCTGCAGGTTGCACACGTTCTGTTCCTTTAGATGTTCTATTAAAGTGTTGAAAAGAAGAATTGAAATTAAATTTCCAATTGCTGTTGAAAGTATGTGTAAATAAATTAGAAACTGTTGCTTGTTTCGTATTTCCATTAGACCAAGTTGCACCTAAATAAGTATTACGAGGTAAATCTAAAATTTTCTTCCCAATTACGCCTGTACCAAAATCCGGCGTCCAATTATCATTCATAAAATCTCCTTGCAAAACCATTTCAGTTCTACTATTTATTTTGAATAGAAACGAAGGATTGACATAGTAACGTTCTTTTTTAACCACATCTCTAAAACTTTCAGAGTTTTCATAAGAACCTACAAAACGATATGCTATTGATTGATTTAATGGTCCATAAAAATCGATAGAAGGCTTATAAAAAGAGTAACTTCCCATTTGCATCGCTACTTCTCCACCATTTTTAAAACTTGGCATTTTAGTTACCATATTTAAAATTCCACCTGGCGAAACGTTTCCAAATAATAAGGCAGCACTTCCTTTTAAAACTTCTACTTTTTCTAAAGACGAAACTTCAGGAATAGAACCACTATTAAAACGGAATCCGTTTTTAAACATATTGTTGGCAGATAAATCATAACCTCTTCCGTAAAAAGATTCTTGTGCGCCACCACGAGCTGAAGAAACATAAACACCATTTACATTTTTCACTACATCACTTAAACGAACCGCTTGTTGTTGTGCAATGACTTCACTCCCAATTTCTTGAACACTTTGTGGTAAATCTTTAATACTAATTCCAGATTTCACAACTGAACCCGTTTTTTTAATACGATTTGAAGTAATAATAACTTCTTCAATAACTTGAACTCTTTTCTTAACAGTATCATTTTCAATTTCTAATGCAACATCATTTTTTGAACTTTCAGATTGTGCAAAAGAAAAACTTGCGTTTGCTAACACAGCTAGTAATAATATATATCTTTTCATTTTTATTTAGAATAATTTAAAATAACAGTGCAAAAGTAAAACGCAGAAATATAAAAAACAAGTTTATTTAGAATAAATAAAAATAATAATTCTAACTCATTGATTTTCAAAAAGAAAAAGTTTTAAAATTTTAATTTTAAAACTTTAAACTAAAATTGTAACTTTGCAGTCGAAAAATAAAGAATAAAGATGTTAGACAGATTACAATACGTAAAACAACGTTTCGACGAGATATCAGATTTAATTATACAACCTGATGTTATTGCCGACCAAAAACGTTATGTACAATTAAATCAAGAATACAAAAGTTTAAACGCGTTAGTTCAAAAGCGTGAAGAATATATAAATCTTGACTCCAATATTAAGGAAGCACAAGAAATAATTGCTGATGGTTCAGATGCCGAAATGGTAGAAATGGCTAAAATGCAATTAGACGAAGCCAAAGAACGTTTGCCTCAATTGGAAGAAGAAATCAAGTTTATGTTGATTCCTAAAGATCCAGAAGATGCGAAAAACGTAATGGTGGAAATTCGTGCAGGTACCGGTGGAGATGAAGCTTCAATTTTTGCTGGAGATTTATACAGAATGTATACCAAATATTGCGAAGGTCGTGGTTGGAAATGTTCTGTAGTGGATATGAGTGATGGAACTTCTGGTGGATTTAAAGAGGTTATCTTTGAAGTAACTGGTGAAGATGTTTACGGTGCATTAAAGTATGAAGCTGGTGTACACCGTGTACAACGTGTTCCTCAAACAGAAACGCAAGGTCGTGTGCATACTTCTGCAGCAACTGTAATGGTTTTACCAGAAGCGGAAGAATTTGATGTACAAATTGATATGAATGACGTTCGTGTTGATTTCTTCTGTTCTTCGGGACCAGGTGGACAATCAGTAAATACAACAAAATCAGCGGTTCGTTTAACACACATTCCTTCTGGTTTAGTGGCGCAATGTCAGGATCAAAAATCGCAACATAAAAATAAAGATAAAGCGTTAACGGTTTTACGTTCTCGTTTGTACGAACAAGAATTAGCTAAAAAACAAGCTGAAGATGCCATAACACGTACTTCTCAAGTAAGTTCTGGTGACCGCTCTGCAAAAATTAGAACTTATAACTACCCTCAAGGTCGTGTAACCGATCATAGAATTGGTGTAGATGTTTTTGATATGGATGGTGTGATGTCAGGAAAAATTCATAAATTTATTGATGAATTGCAATTAGTTGCCAATACTGAAAAATTAAAAGAGTCTGAAGTTTACTAATAAATTTACGAAGTTCTAAAATAGAATATCTAAAAACTCTGATTTACTTCAGAGTTTTTTTTTTGATCTTTTCTAAATCATAAGTTTTTATTACTTAATTATTTACAAATATTTTTTATGTATATTTGAGATTATAAAGAATAGTACTATGCTTCCAGAAATACAAAACTTATACAATGTTTGGCAACCTAATAGGATAGCAAAAAGTAACGAGTCATCACAAATTTCTTTTGATGAGCTTACCAATTCAATTATTAGCACCGGACCATTTTATTTTTACATCATAGATTTTTTTGACATGTCTGTTTCTCATACAAGTTCTGCCATATCAGAAATACATGGGTTTGATGCTGAAACGGTTTCCTTTAATGACATATTAGGAACTATTCATCCTGATGATATTGAATTTGTTGCAAAAGCAGAAAAACTATCAACTGATTTTTTTTACAAAAAAGTGGGATATGAAAAAATGCTAAGTTATAAAACAAGTTATAATTTTAGATTTCGATTAAAAAACGGCGAATACGTCCTATTTAACCATCAATCTTTAATGCTTACATTAGATGATAATGGCGGATTAGGAAAATCCCTAAACATTCACACGCGAATAGATCATTTGAGCAATTTAAATACATATAAAGTATCATTCATTGGTCTTAATGGCGAACCTTCATTTATGAATGTAAATCCGGATGAAGAAAATCAAGAATTTAAAGAGTTTTCTAAAAGAGAAATTGATATTATTAAACTTATTGGAAACGGATTAAGTAATGCTGAAATAGCAGAAAAACTCTTCATAAGCATATTAACAGTAAAGAAACATCGCAATAATATTTTAGCCAAATCCGATTCTAAAAATACCGCTCAACTTATAAAAAACTGTATTCTTCAAGGCATAATCTAGATATTTTGACATAAACTATACTCCTTTTGGTGTATTGTTTAACATTTATTTTTATTCGAATTTTACGGTAATTAAATCCTTTTTAAAATAATTGAAATGAAGAAACTAATTACATTTTGCCTATTTATAGCAACTACGTTTGGTATAAATGCACAACAAAAATCCGATTCATTTGGTAATTGGAAGTTTGTGCAAAGTGACAAAGCTATTCAGTACAGATTTAAAAAAGAAAAGCAAGATGGAGACGTTATTTATCTTAAAATGCAATTCAAAATAAATAAAACTGATGAAATTTTTTGTAAAGAGCTAGAATGCAAAGGGTATTACTTCTTTTTTAATTTTAGTAATGAATATGTTAAAATTGACGATCATTATATGATTTACAATACATATGAAAGAATTTATGATTTACCACAAACCATAGTTTTAAAGCTAATGAAAAGTGAATACGGAGAACAGTATTGGGATGAAGCAGAAAAAGCATTAATGTATAAAGAACCGAATGTGGCACAACCCAGAAAACTTGAAATTGGTTGGTCATGTGTAGATAATATTTTAGAAAATAACTCGTCTAACAGATGTAGTTCTTTTAATATAAATAAAGCAGAAATTTTAAAATAAAAATTATTAAAAAACTTATCCTAATCTGTCTTTTAATAACATTAACTGTTAATGTGCAAACCAAAATTTATGATAAAAATAGAATGGAAGTTGTTTTTTCACGGAAACAGCAATTAATGCACATAGTAATTTTACATTTGGTACTTCCTCTGAAGAATGGAAGTTTTATCACGGGGACGATCATTAGAAGAGTTTGAAAAGTTGGTGATGGAAAATAAAAAGGGACAATGGAAAACACATAAAAAACTGAAAATCATAATTAACTAGAATCAAAACACATTGAAAATACTTTCTATATTTCACTTTTTAATTTCATTTATTGGCATTTACACAACCAATGCCCAAACCCCAAACCCAGAATTTCAAAAAACAGTAGATAGTCTTAATTTTATAATCAAAGAAAATCACCTAGCTTATTATATAAATAATAAAAAGCATGGAGAATTCATAACCAAAATCAGCGCAACTGAACAAGGCATTATCAGTTTTACTGACAGTATTCCCAGTGTAGCTGAACCTAAAATTTCAGATAAAAAAAGACCCGTACTTGTGTCTGATTGTTGCCCTCAAAAAAACTCAAGAAAGTTGGATTTATTCGATATTGAAAATTGGGAATATGCTTATCCTTATCTTAATATAAAAAGCAAAAACAACGAAATATATGCTAGATTTATTGGCTTCAAAAAATTAGATTTAGAAAAGCTAAAAGAGCAGTTTGAAAAATTAAAAACTTTGTGTAAAAAAGAAATAATCAATAACTAAAAACTAAACTATGAAAAAATACATTTTAATCATTTTTATATTATTTACTTCAAATACTATATTCGCACAAATTGATAAAATTGTAGGTAATTGGTCTGAAATTATGAGAATTCAAATTGACACTACCGATAGTGGAATAGAATTAATGAACAAAGAAGGCTACGAAGCTTATGTAAAAGGACACAAACAACTTAGTCCAGAATACACTAATAGAGAAATGATGTTTCCTAAAGATGATGATAAATTTCAATTAACTATAAAAAAAGAAGGCGATTATTTTGTGGCAACAAATTATAATGAGAGTAGTGTAAAAATTATTAATTACGGTATAGATTATGAAAATTACCAAATTAATTTAAGAGGACTCTTAAGTCAACTCAGAATTTGTAAAGTTGAATATGAATCTAGAACAGATAAATTATTTTTTATAGATGAAAATGGTGAAATTTATTATGCATTTGAGAGAAAAGAATAATAAAACGAAAAAACTATGACACAACTCTTTAAAGAAGCTTTTGACACTTACATCCTCAATCAAAAAGTAATTGCTTGGGGATTTCAACATGAAACAAGAGTTCTTTTACCGAACGGTTATTACGCCTACCCAACAGGTTATTTTACAGAATATGAAAACGGTTATAAAATGATTGCGAGCGGCGCAACACTTCATAAACAAGATATTCAAGAAGCTATGATTTTAGATCCTAATGGTGCTCCTATTGCTAGAGATACAGAAGATACTATTTACGGTAAATATTAGCCTTTATGCTTTTTACTCAAACTATACTCCTTTTGGTGTATTGATTTAAAACCACCATTTACTAACTTTTTTACAAGTGTAACTTTTCTAAAATGATTGACATGAAAAAACTACTATTACTTTGCATACTATTAACTTGCGTATTTTCAGCAAAAGGACAAAACCTTATACGCTTTGATTCCGAAGGAAAGGTTGGTTTTAAAAATAGTACTGGGGAAATTGTCATTCCTGCAAGCAATCTATATCCTGAAGATTTTCCTGATGGATTACTCGGTATTAAATTAAATGATAAGTACGGATTTATTGACATTACTGGAAAAATCATAATTCCGTGTATTTATGATTTCGTAAATAGTTTTTCTGAGGGACTAGCTGATATACAATTAAATGGCAAACATGGTGCTATTGATAAAAAAGGAAAAATCATAATTCCATGTACTTATGATTCTACACTCTATTTTTCAAATGGATTTGCTAATATGAAGATAAATGGAAAATACGGTTATATTGATAAAACTGGTAAAGTCATAATTCCGTGTTTGTATGATAAATCATTTTGGTTTTATGACGGATTGGCATTAGTTAAATTGAATAATAAATTCGGTTATATTGACATAACAGGAAAAACTATAATCCCATTTCTTTATGATGAAGGAACTTCTTTTGATGAAGGTGTTGCAGCTGTAGGTCTAAATAAAAAGATTTCTATTATAGATAAAAATGGTAAAGAGAAAAAAACTTTAAAATATGATGAAGTTGGAAGACTATTGTCAAATAGTAAATCAATAGAAGTAAAACTAAATAATAAAACGGGTAGAATTGATTATAACGGAAACGAAATAATCCCTCCTATTTACGATGGTTTATGGTCAGATACTCCTTCTGATTCATTGTCATTTGCTAAGTTAAATAATAAAATAGGAATTGTCGATAATAAAGGTAAAGTGATTTTGCCAATATTATATGATAAAATATTTTCTTGCCTTTATTTTAATAATGATAATGGTATTCATAATTCATTTTATAAAGTTGAATTAAATGGAAAGTTTGGAGTTATTGACAATAATGCAAAAGAAATTCTACCGACAAAATACGACAGAATTAATCATATGAGTGGAACTCAACTCGAATTTCAATTAGATGGTAAAATTGGATATTTAGATCCAGAAACCAAAGAAATAATTTTTGTAGAACTTGATGAACAAATAAAAATGAGATGGATTAATCGTGCTGACGAAGCTTATTTTGGTCGTCTTTAATAAAACAAAAATCACTTATATATATTTAATTCCTTTCGAATAAGCCTTAAATACTTAATTCCTAAACCAAAAGTAATGACTTCCATATTCCAACACGAAACAAGATTCGTTTTGCAAAATGTTTATTATGCTTTTCTAACTGTTCATTTTAATGAATATGAAAATGGTTAAAATTAAGATTATCTGTGTCGCTATACTACACCAAACAGATTATTAGGAAGCTATGATTCTAGACCCTAATGGTGTTCCTATTGCTAGAGATACAGAAGATATTGTTTACGGTAAATATTAGCCTTTATGCTTTTTACTCAAACTATACTCCTTTTGGTGTATTGTTTGAAAACTTGAGTTTTAATAATTTTGTTATAACAAAAACTCAAATATTATGAAAAAAATTACTTTAACTTTCTTTTTATTTTTATCGGTTAGTTTCTCTTTTTCACAAGTCGCAACCGATTACATTTCAGGATTAAATGGTCCAACGAAAATGATAGCAGACGGAACCACTATTTATTTAAATGGTTGGGAAAACATTTACACAATAGACACAACTGCCGGTACACCAACTGCTAATTTAATTTATACATTACCTGCAAATTTTTATGCATATAAAACACTAAAACTAGGTAATAACTTGTTTATTTTAGTAGAAAATTGGATTGAAGCTACCGACACGTTTGTAGGAATGCAAATTGTAAAATTAGATGTAACAAATGTTGGAGCTGGAACTCAAACGGTTATAAATTCACCTAACTTTATTGCTTCTTTTGCTTTAGTTGGAAACACAATTTATTATTCTAATGAAGTAGAAACTTCTCCAGATGTTTATTCAACAGACATTTATAGTATTGATGCGACTCAAAGTTCTCCTATACCTACTCTAGAATATGCTAACATAGGTTTAAATGATGTTGCAGTAGATGATGTGGAAGTTTATAATAATGTTTTATATATTTCTTCAGGTGGAGCTGAAAAAATTATAAAATTTGATTTATCTGCTAGTTCACCAGCACCAGTTGACTATTTAAACACAACTGATTTAAACTTCAATAAAGGTATTTTTATAACTTCCACAGGATATTTATATGTTACTAATGCACACGAAATTGAAAAAATTGATATTAATAATTCAGCCGCTAGTTTAGATTTTGTAGGTAGCCAAACAACATATCAAGACACATTTAATGGAACTCCATATTTAGCTAATTTTAGAGATGTAGTTCTAATTGGAAATACATTATACATGACTTTAGAAGAACAAGGAAAAGTATTAACTTTAACAAATGCAACACTTGAAGCATCAAATTTTTCAAAAGAAAATATAAAAATATACCCAAACCCAACCAATTCAATTCTAAATCTTGATTTATCTAATGAAATAGAAGTTGATAAAGTCGTGATAATTGATATTACAGGAAAAATTGTACTACAACAAAATCAAAATTTAGTACAAATTAATGTAGAAAAACTAGAAAAAGGACTTTATATAATTGAAGTTTACTCTCAAAATAATAAATTCACAAGTAAATTTATTAAAGAATAATTTTTGTTTTTTGAATTAGATTGTGAAAACAATAAAAAAAACATAAATTTGTAACTTATAAAATCTGAAATGTATTTTAAATGCATTTCAGATTTTTTCTAATATAATTTAGAAACCTCAAAATCTAAAACTAAATTCAAACCCATATTTCAGATTTTTTGAAATTATTCCGTTTTACAATTATTTAATACTATTTTTTCAAAAAGACAAACTACATCTTATCAATTCCATTTAAAAAAATATTAACACTATTTATATCGTTATTTTTCACTAATTAAAATTCCTTCTATGAAAAACAAAATTCTAATTGCAATTACTTTCTTTAGTATAAGCTATGCTAATGCACAAAGTTACTTTGGTTATTTAAATGATAACTATGCTGGAGTTCATTCAGTAATTAATAACCCTGCAAATATTGTGGATTCTAGATTAAGAACAGATATCAACATATTCTCAGTTAGTGGCTTAGTTACAAATGATTATTATGGTGTGAAATTTGGCGACCTATTAAAAAGTGATTATGATTTTGAAAGAGATGGAAAACAATATCCAACGAATGCAAACAACTTTTTGATAAATGTTGACATTCTTGGACCAGCTTTCATGTTTAATTTAAACAAAAAAAGTTCATTAGCTTTATTTACAAGAGCAAGAAGCATTACTCATTTAAGCAATATTAGCGGAAAAGCTTTAAACGATATTCAAGATGGAATAGATGAAAGTTACCAAGTAAACAACCAAAACTTTAGTATTGCAGCAAATGCTTGGGGAGAATTTGGTGTTTCTTATGCAAGAATTTTAATGGATAAAGGACAACATTTCTTAAAAGGTGGTTTGTCTGCAAAATATTTATATGGAGCATTTACTGGTTATGCAAAAGCAAATAATATCAATATTGCATACAACTATACTGGAGATCCAAACACTAGTACAACTTCATCTTCTGGATATTTAGAATCAGGAAATTTAACTTCTCTTGATAATTTTGATGATCCAACAGAAAATACAGGAACAGGTTTTGGTGCCGATTTAGGTTTCACTTACGAATATCGTCCAGATCATCAAAAGTATAAATACACAAACAAAGATGGAGGAACTAGTTACCATAAAGATCAAAACAAATACAAATTCAGATTAGGTGTTTCTGTAACCGATATTGGTGCTATAAACTACAAAGATGCTATAGTAAGTACTTATAATGTAAACACTTCTTATACAGATACAGAATACGATGCCGACCCAAGTTTTGATAATTTATACACTAAAATTTCTGAAACAAAATCTGTGAAATTTAAATTACCAACTGCCATTCATTTAAATGCAGATTGGAGAATGAACAAGCGTTTTTATTTAAACTTAAATACTGATTTTAGTGCCGTTGCTGCAGAAGATAAAAACTCTTCATACATCAATAATAATGTAAGCTTAACACCTCGATATGAAGTAAAATGGCTGAGTTTATATGCGCCAATTAGTTATTTAGAATATTCAGGTTTACAAGCTGGTTTTGGTTTTAGAGCGGGTCCATTATTTGTAGGTTCAGGTTCTATTGTGAGTGCAATGCTTTCTGAAACTAAAGCAATAGATGTGCATTTAGGCTTAAAAATTCCTATCTACCAAAGTAAAATTAAAGATATCGATTTTGATGGTGTCGATGATAAAGAGGATAGTTGTCCAGATGTTGCCGGACCAGTAGAAAACAAAGGTTGCCCTTGGGGTGATGCTGATAATGACGGCTTAACTGATAACTTAGACAAATGTCCTACAGAATTTGGACCAACAGAAAATAATGGTTGTCCTTGGACAGATAAAGATGGTGACAAAGTTTTAGATAAAGATGATACTTGTCCAGATGTAGTTGGTGCTGTTGAGAATAAAGGTTGTCCTTGGGGTGACGAAGATAAAGATGGTGTAACAGATAATTTAGATAAATGTCCGACTTTATTTGGAGAAAAAGACAATAACGGTTGTCCTTATACGGATAAAGATGGCGACAAAGTTTTAGATAAAGATGACAAATGTCCTGAAGTTGTGGGAACAATTGAAAACTTCGGTTGTCCAGTTATAGATACTAAGGTGATTAAACAATTAAACGACTATTCTAAATCAGTATTGTTTGATTCTGGAAAAGCTACAGTAAAAGCTGATTCTTATGTAACTTTAGACGCTATGGCTGAAATTATGAAAGAATACGAAGCAACAAACTTTAGCATTGAAGGTCATACAGATAATGTAGGAAAACCAGAAAGCAACATAGAACTTTCTGCAGAAAGAGCTTTAGCAATTAAAACGTATTTAATTTCAAAAGGAATTAACGCAAACAGATTGGACTCTCAAGGATTTGGGGCAGCAAAACCAATTGCTTCTAACAAAACTACAGCTGGTAAATCTGCTAACAGAAGAGTTGAAATCAAAGTTGTTCAATAAACTTTAAAACATATATGAATCAAAACTCTTTCTTAACGGAAAGAGTTTTTTTTATAAACTTTTCTTAAACAATAGTTTTTTACAATCAAAATATTTACTTTTATCACAAATATTGATACAATGACAATTACCCAATTATACTACGTTTTAGCTGTTGCCGAAAACAAAAATTTTACTTTAGCTGCCGAAAAATGCTTCGTGACTCAACCTACTTTAAGCATGCAAATTCAGAAATTAGAAGACGAATTAGGCATTCAAATTTTTGATAGAACGAAGAAACCAATCGGTTTAACTGATGTTGGAAGTAAAATTGTGACACAAGCCAAAAACATCGTTAACGAAGCCAACAGAATTAAAGATATTGTGGATCAACAAAAAGGTTTTATTGGTGGCGATTTTCGTATTGGAATTATCCCGACAATTATGCCAACATTATTACCGATGTTTTTGAATACTTTCATTAAAAAATACCCAAAAATAAACTTAATCGTTGAAGAATTAAATACAGCAGATATCATTTTAAAACTGAAAAATGGTCATTTAGATTGCGCTATTGCAGCTACGCCTTTGGACGAAGAAAAATTAAAAGAAATCGTTTTATACTACGAACCTTTTGTAGCTTATATACCTGAAAGCAGTCAGAATAATGCTAAAAAAGAAATTGAAGTTGCTGATTTAGATGTCGAAAAAATATTGCTTTTACAAGACGGACATTGCTTTAGAAATAGTGTTTTGAATTTATGTAAAACGAATAATTTTATTGGCGAAAATCATTTCCAATTAGAAAGTGGAAGTTTT
>JAUMDQ010000266.1:0-4421 GCA_032121715.1 Flavobacterium sp. | reverse complement strand
TATGGTATCGGAAACAGTCACACTGACAGCAGTTCTGGCACTTTCACAACCAGTAACAGTCTGGCTGACATAATACGTTCCTGCTACAATAACAGCCGTAGTTACTAAAGCAGTTCCACCTGTTACCGCTGTGTACCATTGTAAATTAGTACCTGTGGCAACCAAATCAGAAACAACAGCACCGGGACAAAAGGCCTGAGCTGTAGCTGTTGGAGGTGTAGTTCCTACAAATGCACCACAAGTACTTCCTGTGGGTACGCCTTGTACAGCACTCCAGTTAGATACGGTACCATTCAAAGCAAAGTTTTGAAGTGTTCCTGTATTCGCATTTCCTGATGAATCGAGTAAACTGGTTTCAGTACTATTTTCTATATTTCCAAATCCTACAAAAAATAATTTTGCATTATATATAAACGAATATAATTTAACTGAAGATTTAAAATATTCAATTTATGATTTAAATGGTAGAAAACTTTTAGAGAACCAAATACATTCGCTAGAAACTATTATCCCATTTGAAAAATACCAATCTGGAATTTATTTCATTGAAATTATTACTTCGTCAGGAAAATCAATCAAAAAGTTAATTAAACAATAATTATTATAAATATAATAGTACTAAACCGTGTTAAAATTTTTAGCACGGTTTTTTTATTGAAAATAATTTGTACATTGTGGAACCAAAACAACTAAAATTCAACACAATGAAAAAAGTATTGCTTGCATTATTCCTACTAACTACAACCATAAACTTTGCTCAAAAAGCAAAAACAACACCTAAAGCCACTACTGGAGCTTTAGCAACTTTTGAAAATTTAAAAGCAGAAATTATTACCGAAGGTGGTAAGCAAAAATTAGCCATTATAATGGATAATGCTGGAAAAAAAGAAAATATTATTTTAAAAGACATTACCACAAAAGACAAAGCACAACAACCTACAAACTTTAAAATTAAATCTTTTACAGTTGCTGGTGTAAAATTATACCACTTCTCTTATACAGAAAACATCATTACTGAAACCAAACTTAAAAAAGAAAATGCTCTAGTAACTTCAAATGAAATTTGGGATTTATCAGCAACTAAACTTAAAATTTTAGGAAACATTCAAACGGTTACTAACATTAAAGAAATTAAAAAATTAGGAAAATCAGAGGCTACTGAAACGATTGAAAAAACGCGAAGAGAAGGTTTTGAATTCGTACTAACTAAGGATTTTGAAGTTTTGTTATCTACTAAAACACAAACAAACAAATATAAATTCAACGCAACTACACGTCGTTACGATCCAAAGAAGTAATTTCTCCCTTATAATTCATACAAGAGTTTCAATATTGAAGCTCTTTTTTTATATGCGTGCATATTATTTTTTAGTATATTTGAAAAAACTTTACAATTATGCAAAAATTACAATTAACAGAAATTCTAAATATAAAACATCCCATTATCATCGCACCTATGTTTTTAGTGTCGAATACAAAAATGGTAATTGAAGGTATGAAAAGTGGCGTAGCAGGTTGTATTCCAGCCTTAAACTACAGAACTTTAGAAGAATTACGTAGCGCCATCATCGAATTGAAAAACGCCAAAGTAGCAGGTGGAAGTTTCGGATTCAATTTAATTGTCAATAAATCTAATGTAAAGTACAAAGAGCAATTACGCATTTTGTGTGAAGAAAAAGTCGATTTCATTCTAACTTCATTAGGTTCCCCAGAAGAAACCATAAACGAAGCACATAAAGTGGGCATCAAAGTTTTTTGTGATGTAACCGATTTAAATTTCGCCAAAAAAGTGGAAAGTTTAGGTGCTGATGCATTAGTTGCCGTAAACAATTTGGCTGGCGGACACAGAGGGAATATTAGTCCCGAAGAATTAATCAAACAATTAAATGAAGGCACTTCCCTACCTGTAATTTCTGCTGGTGGTGTAAGTAAAAAATCGGATATTGATAAAATGCTTTCTTATGGTGCGATTGGTGTTTCTGTTGGAAGTCCGTTTATTGCTTCAACAGAATCTGGCGTTTCTCAAGAATACAAACAAGCATGTGTAGATTATGGTGCGAAAGACATCGTAATGACAGAACGTATTTCAGGAACACCATGTTCAGTAATAAACACGCCTTATGTTCAAAAAGTTGGAACAAAAACTACCTGGTTAGAGCATTTTCTAAATAAAAGTAAAACTTTAAAAAAATGGGTCAAAATGATTCGTTTTTATATAGGAATGAAAGCTACTGAAAAAGCAGCTAAAGAAGTTACTTACAAGACCGTTTGGGTTGCAGGGCCAAGTATTGAAGATACGCATGCAATTTTACCTGTTTCAGAAATTGTAAAAAAGTTGACGGTTTAATATGTACGACAAGCTTTTTACCTTTTTAAACAAATATTTCAAGAAAGCAACACTTTTCAGAGTCTTGTTTAATATTTCACCCATGTACAAAAGAAGTTGTGGAAAAATTATTTTCACTTCTGAAGATTTACATGTGGTGAAAATCAAAATTCCATTATCATATAAAAACAAAAATTATGTAGGTTCAATATTTGGAGGAAGTTTATTTGCTGCAACTGATCCTATTTATATGATTCAATTGATGCAAATTTTAGGAAAAGACTTTGTGGTTTGGGATAAAAAAACAAACATCAAATTTAAACGACCAGCCTACGAACATGCATTTGCAACGTTTGAATTTACAACTACAGAAATTGAAGAAATTTCACAAAAAGTACAATCTGAAAACGAAATAGATTATACCAAAATTCTCCATATTACAGCTAAAGATGGAACCATTTTCGCAGAATTAGACAAAACTTTGTACATTTCTACAAAAGTATATTATAAGCAAAAAAGAAGTTTAAAGAAGTAATTAAAATGGTTTATACCAATTAGTTTTTTTACGAAATAATCTTCCAAAAAATGTTCGTTTTCTAAAAGCAAGTACGCCTCCTTCAATTACAACATTTTCATTGCTCATTTGAATGTTAATTACATTTGAACTAACTATAACTTCAGTAGTTTCGTATCCTAAGTAGCTAAATTCTAAGACATCTCCCAAATTTGATTTTATTGAATATTCTGATTTTTCATTCGTTTGAACTCCTGATGAAGTGTTTTTAATAACAATAGTCGCTCCAGGTAAAAGTACTCCTTCATTACCAGTAACTACGCCAGTAATAGTAATATTTTTTACTGAATCAGTAACTTTATTCAAATATTTTAAATCTGTTTGTTCAGTAACAGGCTTTTCTTGTGCAACAACACTTTCAGTTCCTAAACCTAAAAAAGCTAAAACTGAAGTCGCTAAATACCCAAAATGATTTGATTTTGTTTTTGTTTCGATTAAATTTCTATTGAGCTGAGAAACGTTAATTCTACCACATAAATTATCATTTTTCTTTACTAAATTAATAATTTCATTATCAGATAAATGAGTAAAATCTAAAACCGTTTTCTGACAAGAAGCACAAAATCGACCCTTTTCAACAGGCGTCATATTTTGCCAACCTTTGTGACAAGGTTCTGGAATATTGATTTGAATTTTTTGCTTCATAAGATAAATATACAAATTACACTGAGATTCGCAAAGAAATCTTTAACCACAATCCAACACAAATAAAATCCGTTAAATCTGTGTACCAATAAAAAAGCCTACAAGAAAAATCTTGTAGGCTTTGTATTTATAATTGAAAAGTGATTAAGCTAAAACCGCTTTTAAATCTCCGTTCATTGCTCTTACAGCATCCGCAGATTTAGCGAAAGTTGCTTTTTCAGCATCGTTTAATTTTACGTCAACGATTTCTTCTACTCCGTTTTTACCAATAATACATGGAACACCTAAACAAATATCAGATTGTCCGTATTCCCCTTCTAATAAAACAGAACAAGCAATCATTTTGTTTTGGTTATTTAAAATAGAATCTACTAAATACGCAACAGAAGCTCCTGGCGCATACCAAGCTGAAGTACCTAGTAAACCTGTTAAAGTAGCACCACCAACCATAGTGTCAGCAGCAACTTTATCTAATTCTTCTTGAGATAAATAGTTTGCCACTGGCGCTCCGTTGTAAGAAGCTAAACGTGTTAATGGAATCATAGTAGTATCACCATGACCACCAATTACCATACCTTGAACATCGTTAGCTGGTTTGTTTAAAGCTTTTGATAAATAATATTTAAAACGAGAACTATCTAAAGCGCCACCCATACCAATAATTCTATTTTTTGGTAAACCAGTAGCTTTTAAAGTTAAATACGTCATAGTATCCATAGGATTAGAAACTACCACGATAATTGTATTTGGAGAAAATTTTAAGATATTTTCTGCCACAGATTTTACAATTCCAGCATTGATACCGATTAACTCTTCACGAGTCATACCTGGTTTTCTTGGAATTCCTGATGTAATAACTACTACATCAGAATTAGC
>JAUMDQ010000265.1:1848-3165 GCA_032121715.1 Flavobacterium sp. | reverse complement strand
CTCTATGGAAAATGGAGGATGGGATTTATCTAAAGTAGATATGCCAGGAATGAGAGAGTCTAAAGCTACTTTCGTTTTCGGACAAATGAATGAGCCTCCTGGTGCTCGTGCTCGTGTAGCATTATCAGGATTATCTATTGCGGAATATTTCCGTGATGGAGCTGGAACTGGACAAGGAAAAGACGTACTTTTCTTCGTAGATAACATTTTCCGTTTTACACAAGCGGGTTCTGAAGTATCTGCACTTTTAGGACGTATGCCTTCTGCAGTAGGTTATCAACCAACTTTGGCAACAGAGATGGGGGTAATGCAAGAGCGTATTACTTCTACAAAAACTGGATCTATTACATCTGTACAAGCGGTTTACGTACCTGCGGATGACTTAACTGACCCTGCTCCAGCAACAACGTTTGCTCACTTAGATGCTACAACTGTATTATCTCGTAAAATTGCTGAGTTAGGTATTTATCCAGCGGTAGATCCATTAGATTCTACTTCTCGTATCTTAACTCCAGATGTTTTAGGTGATGAGCACTACGATTGTGCACAAAGAGTAAAAGAAATTTTACAACGTTACAAACAATTACAAGATATTATCGCGATTTTAGGTATGGAAGAATTATCTGAAGAAGATAAATTAGTCGTATCTCGTGCTCGTAAAGTACAACGTTTCTTATCTCAACCTTTCCACGTAGCAGAACAGTTTACAGGAATTCCAGGGGTTTTAGTAGATATTAAAGATACTATCAAAGGATTTAATATGATTATGGATGGTGAATTAGACCGTTTACCAGAATCAGCTTTCAACCTTAAAGGAAGTATTCAAGAAGCTATTGAAGCTGGAGAAAAAATGTTAGCGGAAGCATAATAAAAAGCTGGATGCCAGAAGCGAGAAGCCAGAAGTTAAACCTTCATCTTCCATATTCAAACTTCCATCTTCAAACTTAAGAAAATATGATTTTAGAAATAGTATCACCAGAAGCAACCTTATTTTCAGGAGAAGTTACATCAGTATCGGTTCCAGGAATCAATGGCGAGTTTCAAATGTTAAACAATCACGCAGCTGTTGTTTCAATTCTTCAAAAAGGAAACATTAAGATTAATGCGACAAATTTTAATATTGATAAAGCCAATGAAGCAAAATTTACTAAAGTAAACGAGCAAACATATTGGTTAGCCATTAACTCTGGTACTATAGAAATGAATAACAATAAAGTAATTGTTTTAGCAGACTAATTCAGTTTTTTATTAAAATAACAATCCCGATAAGTGTTTTCTTATCGGGATTTTTTTATTTTTACAGCATGAAATTTCCGC
>JAUMDQ010000265.1:0-1838 GCA_032121715.1 Flavobacterium sp. | reverse complement strand
AATATCTTCTGGTTTGCAATCCAAAATTTTACAAATTGAATTTAATGTCGAAAATTTAATTGCCTTTGCTTTACCAGTTTTTAATATTGATAAATTGGCTAAAGTCATATCTAACTTTTCTGCCAACTCATTTGAGCGCATTTTTCGTTTAGCAAGCATCACATCTAAATTAATTATAATTGCCATGATTATATAGTTAGTTCGTTTTGTTCTTTTATTTTTTGACCAATTTTAAAAACTTCACTTAACACAATAAAAAACAATCCTAATGAAAGAAAACTTAGAAAAGTTCCAAAACCAATATTTATGATCACATTGTTTTTTGATAAATTTAAAACAGTTTCAACAATAATGTCTAAAAATGAAAAGTAAATAATTAATTGTCCAATTTTACGGAACAATGAAGAAGTTTCAGTTTCAAATATTTTTTTTTCTTGTAATAGTTTTAATAATTTTCTAAAATTATAAATTGCAAATACAATTAAGCTGAAGCTACAAATTGTAATAAAAAAAGCAACTTTATGAATCAATGAATCTAAAATTATTTCTTTACCATAAAATTTTATTGGTATATCAAATATATCTTTGTCAAAAACCATTAAAATTGATCCAAAAAGAGCTAATGGATAAGTAATTATTGAAATTATCCATAAATAATCAATTATTGTTTTTAGAAAATTTAGTTTTTTCATGTTTTTTAGTTTATGTTAGTATTCAAAAATAATAAAAAATTATCGAATAACAATAAAAAATTTAATTTTATGTTTTTCATTTCCATTTTTGTATTTTTACTTCATGAAAATCCCATATACACTTCAGCAAAAATTAAAACTTCGTGCAGAAACAAATGCTTTACGAAAATTGCCTATTCCAACTAATGGAATTGATTTTTCATCAAACGATTATTTAGGTTTTGCGAAAAATGAAGAAATATTTGATGCCACGCATAAGTACTTAATAGAAAACAACATAAAAATAAACGGCGCAACAGGTTCTCGATTGATTTCTGGAAATCACAATCTTTATACTATCACAGAAAATTATATTTCCGAATTCCACCAATCAGAATCGGCTTTAATTTTCAATTCGGGTTACGATGCCAATGTTGGTTTTTTTAGTTCCGTTCCACAACGAAACGATATTATTTTATATGACGAATTATGTCACGCTTCTATTCGAGATGGTATTCAAATGAGTCATGCCAAATCTTATAAATTCCAACATAACGATTATGAAGATTTAGAACTTTTATTAAGTAAATTTCTGGCTTCCAACTCCCAACTCCCAACTATTTTCATCGTAACCGAATCCGTCTTTTCAATGGATGGCGATGCACCAAATATGGAAACTTTAGTGCAAATTTCAGAAAAATTTAATGCACTTTTAGTGGTTGATGAAGCACATGCTTTAGGTGTTTTTGGAGATAAAGGCGAAGGATTAGTGCAATCGCAAAATCTTCAAGATAAAGTTTTTGCCCGAATTGTGACTTTCGGAAAAGGTTTAGGTTGCCATGGTGCCGCCGTTTTAGGAAGTGCTATTTTAAAAGAATATTTGGTCAATTTCGCAAGAAGTTTTATTTACACAACCGGACTTTCACCTCATTCTATAACTACGATTTTAGTAGCATATCAAAATTTGAATCAGTCAACTGATCTTCAAAAATTAAAAGAAAACATCAATTTTTTCAATCAACAAAAACAACTTTTAGGTATCAAACCCTTGTTTGTGTATAGTAAATCAGCTATTCATTCAGCCATTATTCCTGGAAATGAAAAAGTAAAAAATATCGCTTCACAATTGCAAGAAAAAGGTTTCGAAGTAAAAGCTATTCTTTCGCC
>JAUMDQ010000264.1:8453-9089 GCA_032121715.1 Flavobacterium sp. | reverse complement strand
TTGGCCGAATTTATCTTACGGAACTTTTGGCGGAAAAATTGTAGCAGTAGAAAATTTCATTTCAGACAATGGAAAATATCGTGTACTGATTGCACCTGATAACAAAGAACAAAAATGGCCGAAACAACTCAGCATTGGTTCAGGTGCACAAACTATGGCATTGTTAGACAATGTACCAATTTGGTTTGAAATTTGGCGAACTTTAAACGGTTTCCCACCAAATTATTATCAATCTGCGAAAGAAAAAAGCAAAGATGTTTCAGAAAAATAACAGAAAAATGAGAACCTATTTTTTTATACTTTTCTTGTTTCTAAATGTGGTGAACGCGCAACAAACGAATAATGAAATGTCGTTTAATGAATATTTAGGAATGGTGAAAAAATTTCATCCGTTAGTAAAAATTGCTGATTTGGAAATTTCGCAAGCACAAGCTAATTTATTAATGGCTCGTGGTGCTTTTGACCCAAAATTAGAAGCTGATTTTAGCAATAAAGAATTCAAAGACAAAAAATATTATTCGCTTTTTAATGGTGGATTTAAAATTCCAACTTGGTACGGAATTGAAGTCAAAGGTGGTTTTGAAACATCAGAAGGTTATTATTTAAATCCGCAAAACACAACACCAAATGAAGGTT
>JAUMDQ010000264.1:0-8390 GCA_032121715.1 Flavobacterium sp. | reverse complement strand
AGCGATTCAGGTGTTGCATCAGGCTTCGATGGCCTATTTTAATTGGAAAAAAAATCACGATGAATTCAAATTATATGATACGTATTTACAAAATGCAGAAATCAGATTAAAGGGAATCAAAACCTTAATTGAACAAGGCGATAAAGCCGCAATTGATAGTATTGAAGCTGGAATTACCGTAAAAAACAGATTATTAAACAAAGAAGATGCTTTGCTAAAATTAACTAAAGCGCGTTTAGAATTATCAAATTTTTTATGGACAAACAATTCCATTCCTATTGAATTAGAAGAACAAATGTTTCCAGAAGTTGATTTATTTAAAAACATTCAAGAGTATTTAAAAACGAACGAATTGAATTTAGTGAACTTCTCAGCAGAAAATCATCCGAAAATTAATTCTATCAACTACAAAATAAATATGTTGGAAGTCGACCGAAAACTGAAAGCAAACATGTTACTTCCGAAAATAGATTTAGGCTATAATTATTTATCGGTACCAAATCAATTTCAGGAATTTCGATTTCAAGATTATAAATTCGGAGTCAACTTTGCTTTTCCTTTATTTTTACGAAAAGAAAGAGGAAGTTTAAAATTGACCAAACAAAAAATTGAAGCCGAACAATTTGCAGTAAGTTTCGAAAAAGAACAATTAAATAACAAAATTAAATCTCAAAAAGTAGAAATCGTATCGTTAAAAAAACAAGAAAGTATAATTTCTGATTTAGTTCAAGATAATTCGACCTTATTAAATTCAGAAGAACGTCTTTTTGAAATGGGAGAAAGTTCGCTGTTTTTAATCAACACTAGAGAAAACAACTTGGTTTTAGCCCAATTATCAAAAATTTTAATTGAGAATAGATTTTATATTTCTAATGCCGATTTATACAAAACAATTGCCAATCCAAATTAAAAAAATCTCCCAATTGAATTGGGAGATTTTTTTATTTAATCATATCAAAATATGCTTTTTCCACTGCTTCTTGGTGATTGGGATGTGCGATTTTCACCATTTCTTTCACACGCTGTTTTAGTGTTTTTCCATATAAATTGGCAATTCCGTATTCTGTAATGATATATTGAACATGAGAACGTGTAGTAACTACGCCAGCGCCTTGTTTTAAATACGGCACGATTCTACTTTCGCCTCTTTTTGTAATAGATGGTAAGGCGATTATTGCTTTTCCACCATCACTTAAGGAAGCGCCGCGAATAAAATCCATTTGTCCACCTACACCCGAATACATTTTTGCTCCAATAGAATCAGCACAAACTTGTCCGGTAACATCTACTTCAATCGCTGAATTTATGGCAATCATTTTTGGATTTTTTCTAATAATTGCGGTATCATTTACTAAAGAAGATTCTTTCATTTCAATGAACGGATTATCATTTACAAAATCATATAATCTTTTCGAACCAATTAAAAAAGTGGCTAAAGCTCTTCCTCTAGAAGTACCTTTATAATTACAATTAACAACATCATTTTCAATTAAATCAATCACACCATCGGAAAACATTTCGGTATGTAAACCTAAATCTTTATGATTTTTCAATTTACTCAATGCCGCATTTGGAATGGATCCAATTCCCATTTGTAATGTACTTTTGTTATCAATTAATGAAGCCACAAATTCCCCAATTTTTTCTTCTTCCGCAGAAAAACTACATACTTCGTGAGCGAAAATTGGCACATCAACTTCCACTAAATAATTAATTTCAGAAACGTGTAAAATACCATCTCCAAAAGTTCTTGGCATATTTTTATTGACTTGCGCAATTACAATTTTAGCACTTTCAATTGCGGCAATACTCGCTTCAACAGAAACACCTAGAGAACAATATCCGTGACTATCTGGCGGCGAAACGTGAATAAAAACCACATCCAACAACACCACTTTTTTTCGAAACAACAAAGGCAATTCACTCAAAAAAACTGGCGTATAAGAACCATTTCCTGCTTTTAACGTGTGACGTACATTCGCACCAATAAAAAAAGAATTCACGTGAAAACTTGCCGCCAATTCTGGATTCGCATACGGAGCTTCACCTTCTGTGTGTAGATGACAAATTTCTACATCTCTTAATTCATTGGCTCTTTCCGCTAAAGCTTTAGTTAAAACCGTTGGTGTAGCAGCGGCTGCTTGAACATAAACCCTATCACCTGACTTCACAACTTGTACAGCTTCTGCTGCAGTAACATATTTACTCATACCTAATTTTTATGCAAAATTAATAGCCAAATTATACTTAAAATATGACAAAACTCATACTTCTTCATAAAGATAAAAATTATTAAAAGAATATTGTATTTTTGCAATCTCAATTTCAAGAAGATGATTATAATAAAAACCGCAGAAGAAATAGAATTAATGCGCGAAAGTGCTCTGATTGTTTCTAAAACTTTAGGAATGATTGCGAAGGAAATTAAACCCGGAGTAACAACATTATATCTAGATAAATTAGCAGAAGAATTCATTCGTGACCACGGTGCTGAACCAGCATTTTTAGGTATGTATGGTTTTCCTAACTCGTTATGTATGAGTCCGAACACACAAGTCGTTCATGGAATACCAAATGACACTCCATTAAGAGATGGTGATATTATTTCTGTAGATTGCGGAACATTGAAAAACGGATTTTATGGTGATCATGCTTATACATTTGAAGTAGGTGAAGTGGCGGAAGCAACTAAGAAATTACTACAAATTACGAAAGAAGCTTTGTACGCGGGAATTAGAGAAACGAAAGTCGGTAATCGTGTGGAAGATATTGGATACGCGATTCAAACGTATTGCGAAAGTCATGGCTACGGTGTCGTTCGTGAATTATGTGGACATGGTTTAGGAAGAAAAATGCACGAAGATCCAGAAGTGGCCAATTACGGAAAGCGTGGTCGTGGAAAAAAATTAGTTAACGGAATGGTTATCGCCATTGAACCTATGATTAATTTAGGAACAAAAAACATCATTCAACACAAAGACGGTTGGACAATTACAACTGCCGACAACAAACCTTCTGCTCACTTTGAACACGATGTAGCCATTGTAAACGGAAAACCAGAATTACTTTCTACTTTCGCATACATTTATGAAGCGTTAGGAATTGTGAGTAACGAAGAAGATGGATTGAGAGAAAAACCATTGGTTTTATAAAGTTTACTTATACTAAAAACCCTTCAAGAGTTGAAAACTCTTGAAGGGTTCAACATAAAAATAAAAAATGAAAAAAATATTCAAATTTATCCTAAATACAATTCCTCGTCCAATTTTAATTAGATTGAGTATTGTGGCACGCCCAATTATTGCTTTTTTATTAAAAGGAAATAAATTCACTGATCCAATTGATGGAAATAGTTTTCGAATGTTTTTACCTTACGGATATGGAACACAAAGAAATAATGTGTTATCACCAAGTACTTTATCTTTAGAAAGACACCGTTTGTTATGGTTGTATCTTCAAAACGAAACGAACTTTTTTACTTCAACAGATAAAATAAAAGTATTGCATTTTGCGCCCGAGCAAGAATTTTACAAACGTTTTAAAAAACAAGCGAATTTAGAATATACTACAACCGATTTACTTTCGCCATTGGCTGATGTAAAAGCAGATATTTGTAATTTACCTTTTCAAGATAATTCGTATGATATGATTTTGTGTAACCACGTTTTAGAACACATTCCAGATGATACTAAAGCGATGCAGGAATTATACAGAGTAATGAAACCAGGCGGAATGGGGATTTTCCAAATTCCACAAGATTTAAAAAGAGATGTTACTTTTTCAGATGATTCTATCACAGATCAGAAAGAACGCGCTAAAATTTTCGGACAGTATGACCACGTTCGAGTATATGGAAGAGATTATTTTGATAAACTGAGAAGCATTGGTTTCCGTGTAGAAGAAGTCGATTACACGAATACTATTCCTGCAGATTTAGTAGAAAAATATTGTTTAGCAAAAGGAGAAATTATTCCTGTTGTTTATAAATAATTGTTTTTGGCATAGTTTTTATATCTTTATAAATTGAAACTATAATTTATGAAGCATTTATTTCGAATCGTTACACTATTACTTACTTCTTTAGTCTTTTCACAAGAAAAAGAAGTCGTTCCACCATACAATATTAAAACGATTACCTTTTCTCAAAATGTAAACAACACGATTCCTTTCTTTAGATTGGGTGAAAGTTTCGATTTACAATTTGACGATTTATATGGTAACGAAGCTGATTATTATTACACGATTGAACAATATAATTACGATTGGACACCAAGTCAATTACTTAAAAACGAATATTTAAACGGTTTAGACAACCAACGTATTCAAAACTATCAGAACTCGTTAAATTGTTTGCAAATTTACTCGCATTATACGTTAAGTTTCCCAAATAAATACAATCAAATTATTAGAAGCGGAAACTATATGGTGAAAATTTTCGATGAAGATCAAGAAATTGTTTTTTCAAAAAAATTCATCATTTATGAAGACAATACAGCTGTTGGCATTACGATCAGACGATCTCGTGATATGGAAACGCTTTATCAAAAACAGAATATTGAGTTTTTTATCGACTACAAAGACAAACCTTTACAAAATCCGAAGGAAAACATTAAAGTTTCAATTTTTCAAAACGGAAAATTCAACAATGCCATTCACAATATTAAACCGCAGTATACGATTGGTACTCAAATGATATACAGATACAATAAAGAAACGCAATTTTGGGCGGGTAATGAGTTTTTAAATTACGAAAACAAAAATATTCGTGGCGCATCTAACTCCGTTTTTAAAGTGACCTCTGGTGATATTTATAACACTTTTTTATACACTAACGAAGCGCGTAAAAACAAACTTTACACCTATTTTCCAGACATCAACGGAAACTTTTTTGTCAATAATTTAAACACAACTCAAAACGCCATTGAAGCTGATTACTCTTGGGTATATTTTAGTTTAATTTCCGATGTAAATCCGTTAGAAAAATCAATTTATGTTACCGGAATGTTCAATAATTATCAGCTTTCAGATGAATTTAAAATGGAATATAATCCCGAAACTAAAACATTTGAAAAACCTATCTTACTAAAACAAGGATTTGTCAATTACCAATATACTTTAGTAGATAAAAATGGTAAAATTGATGAGCAAAATGCCGTTGATGGAAATTTTTATCAAACTGAAAATGATTATATTGTTTTAGTATATTATAGAGGTGGCGCAGAGCGTTATGACAGAATTATTGGTATTGGAAGAGCAAATAGTACGGAAATTAAAAATTAACATTTAGTTATATTTATTTTTCAGTAACTTTGATTTAACTAAAAAAGTAATATGGTTACTCAAGTCACAAGTGGTATTAAAATTTCGGTCGTAACCCGTTTCGAAGGCAATTATTATAAAGAACACACTTTGCTTTATGCCTTTTCGTATGAAATTACCATTGAAAATTTAAGCACAGATATTGTCCAATTACAAGCACGTCATTGGGAAATCTTAGATTCACTAAATCTCACTGAAACAGTTGATGGCGAAGGTGTTGTAGGACAAACTCCAATTATTATTCCCGGTGACAAATATGTTTATTCTTCAGGTTGTATGCTACATTCTACTATTGGTGCGATGAAAGGTTTTTATACCATGCTAAATTTCACCACTTCTGAAAATTTTGAAGTTCAAATCCCTACTTTTAAATTGAATGTTCCTTTTTCGGTGAACTAAAATTATTTATTTTAGAATTCAATTTATCCTTTGTACTTTTGTACTGGTTTTTAGCAAATTGCTGAACATCTCAAAACACGTCTAACAAATAACAAACTAAATAATGTTAAAAGGATTTTTTAATATACCAAAAGCGGTAAACGAACCTGTTAAAGGTTACGCACCAAATTCCCCAGAAAAAACAAGAGTTTTAGAAGCTTACAAAGCGATGTGGAATTCGAAAATTGATGTGCCTTTATATATTGGTTCCGAAGAAATTTTCACAGGAAACACTAAAAATATGTCGGCGCCTCATGATCACCAACACGTTGTTGGAACGTATCATCTAGCTGAGAAATCTCATGTTGAAAAAGCCATTGCAAATGCTTTAGAAAGTAGAACAAAATGGGCTAACATGGCGTGGGAACAACGTGCAGCTATCTTTTTGAAAGCTGCTGAATTAATCGCTGGACCTTACAGAGCAAAAATAAATGCAGCAACAATGATTGCGCAATCTAAAACGATTCACCAAGCAGAAATTGATGCATCATGTGAGTTAATCGATTTCTTACGTTTCAACGTAGAATTCATGACGCAAATTTACGCAGACCAACCAGCATCAAATTCTGACATGTGGAACAGAGTTGAATACAGACCTTTAGAAGGTTTTGTATATGCCGTTACACCTTTCAACTTTACAGCAATTGCAGCAAATTTACCTGCAAGTGCGGCATTAATGGGTAATGTTGTCGTTTGGAAACCAAGTGATAGCCAAGTTTTTTCTGCAAAAATTATTATTGATGTTTTCAAAGAAGCTGGAGTTCCAGATGGTGTTATTAATGTTGTTTTTGGTGATCCAGTTATGATTACCGATACGGTTTTAGCTTCACCGGATTTTGCTGGAATTCATTATACAGGTTCTACATTTATCTTCAAAGAAATTTGGAAAAAAATTGGAACTAACATTCATAATTACAAAACATACCCAAGAATTGTAGGTGAAACGGGTGGAAAAGATTTCATTATCGCACATCCATCGGCAAACGTAAAACAAGTTACAACAGCAATTACTCGTGGTGCTTTTGAATTCCAAGGTCAAAAATGTTCTGCAGCCTCAAGAGCTTACATTCCACAATCTATGTGGCCAGCGGTTAAAGAACAATTAATTACTGATGTGAATTCTATGAAAATGGGTTCACCAGAAGATTTTTCAAACTTTATTACTGCAGTTATTCATGAAGGCTCATTTGATAAATTAGCTGGCTTTATTGACCAAGCTAAAAAAGATACTGATGCAGAAGTTATTATCGGTGGAAACTATGACAAATCTAAAGGGTATTTTATTGAACCAACAGTTATTGTAACTACAAACCCGAAATATGCAACAATGGAAACAGAACTTTTCGGACCAGTTATTACAATTTATGTGTACGAAGATGCGAAATGGTCTGAAACATTAACTTTAGTGGATCAAACTTCTGAATACGCCTTAACTGGAGCTGTCTTAAGTACAGATCGTTATGCCATTGAAGAAGCAACTGTAGCTTTACAAAACGCTGCTGGAAACTTCTATATTAACGACAAACCAACTGGTGCTGTCGTAGGAATGCAACCATTTGGTGGAGCAAGAGCTTCTGGAACAAATGACAAAGCAGGTTCTGCACAAAACTTATTACGTTGGGTTTCTCCTAGAACAATAAAGGAAACTTTCGTTACACCAGAACATTATAGTTATCCATTTTTAGGATAATATAAATTATTAGATATAAAAAATGCCAAGTGAAAACTTGGCATTTTTTGTTTTTATTTTGAACTAGTTTATTCTTTTTTCTTCTTACCGAATAAACCTTTTAAACCATCTTTCACAGCTGTTCCAACTTGTTCTTTTGGAGTTGTCGTTGTTTTTGTAGAATCTTTTGGTTTGTTACCACCTAAAATATTTGTTATCGCACCAGTTCCTTGTTGTACTAACTTGTCTTTTTGCATTTTCACTAATTGAGTTGTTAAGTTTTTAGTCGCACTTTGTAAATCAGTTGTGATTTTTGGCGATTTAAAACTTCCATTCATTAAAGCATTTACGGGAATGCTTTCAATTTTCTTCGCATCAGCTGGTGTTAATTTCGCAATTAAATTATTGACATCTTTTCCTAAATATTTAGTTGGAACATCAAATTTTAAATCGTAATCCATATTCTGATCAAATCCATGAGAACCAGCAATTTGAACCGAAATATCTTTATGTTTTAGCGTAAATGGTTTTACCGAAACTTTTCCTTTATCAAAAGTTAATGCTGCTTTTACATCTTTTAAATTCACATCTTTTAAATCTAAGAATGTAGCTTTACTACTTAATTCAGAAAGTAAAGTGGATTTGTTTTTATTGATAGAACCTTGTAAAATGTTGGCTAATAAATCTCCCGAAATACTTTTAATATCTGGCATCATAGCTTGAGTTAAATTACCATTCAACTTAATCGTAGAATTCATTTTACCATTGATTACATCTGCAATTGGCGTAATTGTTTTCAATGTATTTAACATTGAGAAAGTCTGACTAATATCAACTGAACTTAATCCTAAATCCATATCGAAAGTTGGGATTTTTCCTTTTGTAGAAACCAAACCGTTTAAGCCAATTTTTCCACCAAAAACATCCATTGTTAACCCTTTCAAGTTGACTGCTTGATCGCGAA
>JAUMDQ010000263.1:0-2661 GCA_032121715.1 Flavobacterium sp. | reverse complement strand
AAGATGTTAGGTTTTTTTTATTGCTTTTGATGGCTAAATTTCTTCTTTTAATAATAATTCTACTGTTATTTTTTGACCTTTACGTTCCACTTCCACAACAATAGTTTCATCGACGTTTTTCTGTAAAATTTCTAAAATCTCATAAAGTTTGTAATTAACAGATTTTCTTCCATTTATCGAAATCAGTTTATCATTTATTTTCAATCCCGCTTTATCCGCAATAGAATTTTTTCTAACATAGGAAATTTCAATGCCTGGCTTCAGGATGTATTTAAAATTAACTTTAGAACTATCGTAAATTAAATCTGTAATATTTTTGGCTCCTGTAGGTAAATCCGATTGCTTTTTTTCTTCAACTACCTCTACACCATTATGATGTACATCAAAACCTGCAATGTTATAATGAAATTTATCATTAAAATTGCTGTTTTTACTTAAATATACAGTTTGTTTACTATAATTAAAAACAACATTAAATCGTTTTAAAATTTCCCCTCCAACTGATCCATCACGCTGATTTAAAATATTTTTCTTTAGAAAAGAAATGGTATCTGGCATAGAAATTATGGGTTCTTGAAATTCGTAATCGGAAAAATTTATAGTTTTAAATCGAACTCTTTTCCCGTATACGTTTCCACCAATTCCTGCGCCAAGATAATCATCAATATACTTTTTATTTTTAATATCTAATTCTTTTTCAAATATCCATAAGCCATCTGATAGTCCAGTATCAATTAAAAGTTCTAAATTTTGTAGTTTTTTATCTTCGATATTTATTTCAACAGGAATATATGGTTTTTTATCTTTTAGAATAAATGGTAATGGTTTGTAATTTATAATCTTATTTGTATATTTTTTTGTTTCTTTTCTATACACTACAATTCGTTTAGTGTCATATTGAATTTCAACAATATTATCTGTAAAAAAATCAGCCCCTAAAATACCATGTATGGCAATTCCCATCGAAGTAGTAAAACTAAATTGATCATCTAACATTAAAATAAGATCTAATTTTCTTGAGGAAAGACTTTTAAATTCAATTCTATTGTTTTTAGACATGTAAGCATCGACAGGTTCATTCATACCTGGGCCAGTAATTTTAATTTTCGAGGTATTATTAAATGCAATACTGTCTTTTTCAGGAAATGCAAAAAGAATATTATAACCAGAACCCGTATCTAAAATTAGATTTAATTGAACATCATTTACTTTAGGTTGAATAATTATACTGTTATTCAGCAATTGAAAAGGAATTATAATTTTATTTTTGTTTTGTGAAAACTCCCAAATATTCTGAGAAAATACGTTCGTACTCAGAAACAAAAGCAGAAAACATCTTAATAATAGATTCATATCTTGAAAAGGTTTACATAAATGTACGAATTTTATTATTACAATGCATTTTTTTAGTTTATTTTATTATAGAATCCTTATTTTTTTGCACTTTTGCAAAGCAAAAATTTAAGTTATGCCAAAAATTTCAAATAAAGGGATTCAAATGCCCGAGTCGCCAATTAGAAAATTAGTTCCTTACGCGGAAGGAGCAAAAAAACGTGGTACAAAAGTGTATCACTTAAACATTGGTCAACCAGATATTAAAACGCCAGAAGTGGCTTTACAAGCCGTTAAAAATTTCGATATTAAGGTTTTAGAATACAGTCATAGTGCTGGTTTTGAAAGCTATAGAAATAAACTTTCTGCGTATTATAAAAACCAAGGTTTACCTGTTGACACAAAAGACATCATTATCACAACAGGTGGTTCTGAAGCACTTATGTTTGCTTTAGGTTCAACTTTAGATAATGGTGACGAAATAATCATTCCTGAGCCATTCTATGCGAATTACAATGGTTTTGCTACAGCAAGTGGTGTAAAAGTTGTTCCTGTTATTTCAGGAATTGAAACCGGTTTTGCTTTGCCTCCAATGGAAGAATTTGAAAAGCTAATTACGCCAAAAACAAAAGCAATAATGATTTGTAATCCAGGTAATCCAACTGGATATTTATACTCAGAAGCGGAGATTAACAAATTAGCGGAAATTGTAAAAAAACACGATTTGTTTTTAATTGCGGATGAAGTATATAGAGAGTTTACTTACGACGGTTTAAAACATTATTCTGTATTAAACGTTCCTGGTTTAGAGCAACATGCCATTATGATTGATTCGGTTTCGAAAAGATTCAGTATGTGTGGTGCAAGAATTGGTTGTGTTGTTTCTAAAAATGCTGAATTTATGGCTACGGCTATGAAATTCGCACAAGCTCGTTTAAGTCCACCAACTTATGCGCAAGTTGCAAGTGAAGCTGCTTTAGACACACCACAAAGTTATTTTGATGAAGTGATTACAGAATATGTAGACCGTAGAAATACTCTTGTAGAAGAAATGGAAAAAATTGAAGGTGTTACCATTGCTAAGCCAAAAGGTGCCTTTTATTGTATTGCCAAATTACCAGTGAAAAATGCGGATGATTTTGCACAATGGCTTTTAGAAGAATACGATTTCAATGGTGAAACGGTGATGGTTGCTCCAGCAGCAGGCTTCTACTCTACTCCAGGTGTTGGTTTAGACGAAATCCGAATTGCTTACGTATTGAAAAAAGAAGATTTAATTAAATCTGTAGAAATATTAAAAGAAGCCTTAAAAGTGTATAAAAACTAAAC
>JAUMDQ010000262.1:0-2716 GCA_032121715.1 Flavobacterium sp. | reverse complement strand
ATGCACAATCACATCGCATTGAGAAACAAAATGGTCTAATTCATTATCGTTCTCAAAAAAGTCACGTTGAAATTCGACACGTAAAAACTCATCAGGAAATAATCCTAATGAATTGTATAAATGTTTGCCAACGAAACCATCTTGGCCTGTAATTCCTATTTTAATCATTATAAATCGAAATATTTATTGATTTCTTCTCCGTAAATATCTTTTCTAATTAATGGTAATTTCAATAGCAATTGTTTCATTTCTTCGACATTTAGAATGTCAGTATTATGGGAATGATATTCTTCTAATTCGGTTAGTTTTACATCACCTTCAGAAAAATATTGCTCGTAATTTAAATCTCTGTTATCTGCTGGAATTCTGAAATAATTACCACAATCTTCGGCTTTCACCATATCTTCACGATTCACTAACGTTTCAAATAATTTCTCACCATGACGTGTTCCAATTATTTTAATTTCTGTATTAGATTCGTATAAAGAATTTAAAGCTTTCGCTAAAACTTCAATGGTACAAGCTGGAGATTTCTGCACAAATAAATCGCCTTGATTTCCGTTTTCGAAAGCGTACAAAACTAAATCAACCGCATCTTCTAACGTCATCATGAAACGCGTCATATTCGGATCGGTAATCGTAATCGGTTTTCCTACTTTAATTTGATCTACAAACAAAGGAATCACTGAACCACGCGAAGCCATTACGTTTCCGTAGCGTGTTCCACAAAAAATAGTTTTAGTTTCGTCTAAGTTACGAGATTTCGCTACCATCACTTTTTCCATCATAGCTTTAGACATTCCCATAGCGTTGATTGGATAAGCGGCTTTGTCTGTACTTAAAACCACTACTTTTTTTACTTCGTATTTTTCAGCAATAGTAAGCACATTATCTGTTCCGATAATATTGGTTTTTACCGCTTCCATCGGGAAAAACTCACACGAAGGCACTTGTTTTAAAGCGGCAGCGTGAAAAATATAATCGACTCCTTTTATAGCGGCATCAATACTATGAATGTCGCGAACATCGCCTAGGTAAAATTTGACTTTTTTGTTGTTGACTTTTTTACGTAAATCGTCTTGTTTTTTTTCGTCGCGACTTAAAATTCGGATTTCTTTAAAATGATCAGTATGTAAAAACTGACTTAAAACGGCGTTCCCAAAAGAACCAGTTCCACCAGTAATTAGTAATATTTTGTCTTTAATTTGCATCTTTTGATGTGATTATTTGTAAATATTTTTGAGCTCTAACTTTTGCCGTATCAAAGGTTTTAAGTTGTTTTGAGCCGCTTTCAATAAGTTGATTTTGTAATGATTTATTTGAGGCTAAATCTACAATTTTATTAGCGATATCTTCTGCATCAATTGGGTCAAAATAATAGGCCGCGTTTCCACAAATTCCTGTTGCAAATGACAAATCTGATGTTAAGATTGGTTTTTTCATAAACATGGCTTCACAATACGATGCCGAAAAACATTCTAATAATGTGGGCAAAAATAAGAAATCGCATTGAGAATATAGGTTTGGACATTGTTTAATCGTTACTTTTCCTAAAAATTCAATATTTTCATTTAAAGCATCTGTTTCCAAAATCCCAAATTCATTTCTATCAATTGTTAGAAAAAACTTGAATTGAAACTCTGGAAAATTGTCTTTTAAAACAGGAATAACCTTTTTAATTATAGCAAAATTTTTATGCGGATAATTCGCAGAAATCGTCAGTAATTTAATAGTTTCTTCCGATTCATTAATCACTATTTTTTTATCCCAAAGCGCTTCGTTTTCAAAAATTTGATTGTAATAATTGGTTACTGTATACACTTTTTGCGTTACTTTTTCTTGCAGAATTTTAGTCACATCAGCACTTTCCGTAATTAAACCTTCATTATTATTTTTAAAATCGAACATATGAAAAAATTCCATGGCTTTCAATTTTAACTTTTGAAAGAAGGAAATTTGTTTAAAATAGGGCGAATCTTTATAGATGTAATCAGGTTTTGCAAAACCACAAACATGTCTCGCTTTTGGCTGCCAATACGTTGGTCCGAAAACGGAAAAAACCACTTCTGGATTGTATTTTTCTTCTATTTCTGATAGAAATTTATCGTTACCATTTAAGGCTTTTAACGCTGATGGCTGTATCGAATAATGAAAAAACTTAAAATTATTTGGAAATTCAGATTGGTTGATTTGATATTTTAAAAAATCGGACAAAACCACAATAAATTGATGTTCCGTATTAGATTGAATCTCATACAGAAAAGAATGTGCAACTTGCAAACCTCCGCCAACTTTTAAATTGGAACAATTGATTAAAATTATCATTTTACTGAAATTGGTTTTTTAATGAAATATAGAATCATAATTGGCAGATAATTTAAAAATGGAAATAAGATTAAAGAAATCATTCCATCTCTCCAAACCTGAAAAAGCACCATATTAAAAAGCAACAATAATAGGAAACCTTTATGTTGTGAAGGTAAATTTGAAAATTTATTATATAAGTAGGAATACCAACGACCTATAAAAAAAGGAATTAAGAAAACACCAAAATATCTAAAATTCGCATACGATTCCCCACTAATTAATGAAATTTGTCCCATTTCTCCAAAATCTCTACCTGAAATAGAAATATCAAATTGCCATTTATTTAAAGCTGGTTTTTCTGCCCATAAACTTCTTGGTATAAAAAAGAAAAAAATCGGTTCGTAAGTTT
>JAUMDQ010000261.1:4020-7489 GCA_032121715.1 Flavobacterium sp. | reverse complement strand
GATTTCTCCAATAAATGGTTCTGTTGACATAGTTTTGATTTTTTTGATTAATATTATTTTTAGAAAATACACACTAAATTTGATTACTTATTTTACGTTTTCTAAGAAAAGTTTTTATTTAAAAAAACAATACTTTTCTTTATTTGTAAAAAGTGAAATCATTATAAATTCAATCAAAAAAAAGGGGGTGTTGTGAAAAATAAACTAATAAAATTTATTTACTCAAAAATATCTTAAAAGATCCTTGATGACAAAATAAAATGTTACGAAATAGATAATTATTGTCATAAAATAACTAGTTGTGTAAAAAAGTACTACTTTAGTATTTTATAAATTTATCCAAATATGAAAAAAATAGTATTACTTGTTTTTGGTTGCTTGTTTTTAGCTTCTTGCGGACCAAAAAGAATGGGTTGCGGTCCATACAGAAGATGTGAAGTAAAAGTACCAACATCTGTGAATTCAGAAATAAATAAAACACAAGTTTCATAAATGAACAGATTGTTTTTAATTGGCGCTTTTTTGTTTTTTTGCACGACTTATGCACAAGAAAATAAAAAGACCAACATTAAAGTCGTTGAAGTTTCTTGCGGACAATGCAAATTTGCTATGACCGAAAAAAAGGGCTGCGATTTAGCCGTTAGAATTGACGGAAAATCTTATTTTGTTGAAGGAACAACTATTGATGATCACGGAGATGCACATGCAAATGATGGATTTTGTTCCACTATTAGAACTGCAGAAGTGATTGGCGAGATTAAAGACAATAAGTTCGTGGTGACGTATCTTAAATTACTTTCAACTGAAAAAAAGTAATGGAATTAATTCTGCAAAATATTTCAAAGCATATTAGTTTAACTTCTGCGGAAGAACAACTTTTTTTGTCAAAAATTGAGTTCAAAACGTTTAAAACCAAAACGATTTTGTTAAGTCCTGGCGAAATAGCCAATTGCACTTATTTTGTAAGTTCTGGAATTTTACGAAGCTTTACCATAAATGATAATATTATAGAACACGTTTTGCATTTTGCTTGCGAAGGCTGGTGGATTGGCGATATGTATAGTTATATTTCTCAAAAACCCGGAAATCTTTTTATCGAAGTTTTAGAAGATGCTGATTTAGCCATAATCAGAAAAGAAAACCAGCAAGAATTATTTCTCCAAATACCAAAACTAGAACGCTTTTTCAGAATTTTAGCCGAAAATTCCTTAGTCTCACACCAAGAAAGACTAATGGATAATTTAAGCTTAACTGCCGAAGAACGTTTTGAAAAATTCTGCACCAAATATCCCACTTTAATTCAAAAAGTTTCTCAAAAAAACGTGGCTTCTTATATTGGTGTCACACCCGAATTTTTCAGTAAAATGAAAAGCAGATTACTTCGTAAATAGTTACAATTGTTTTATAAAAACAACTTCAAATTACACTCTTATTTCAAAAAATCGAATCAGAATTAGAAATCTCGGATTTTTTATAAGAACTTTGCATACTTTTTTGGTAATATCCAAAAGATTAATGATTTAAAAATGAAGAAGAAGATTGAAATTTTAGCACCTGCAAAAGATTTAATTCAAGGAATTGCTGCAATTAACGCTGGTGCCGATGCCGTTTATATTGGTGCTCCTTTATACGGTGCCAGATCAAACGCTACCAATTCTATTGAAGATGTAGCTGAATTGGTAAAATATGCACACTTATTTAATGCGCAGGTTTTTGTGGTTATTAATACGATTTTGTATGATAATGAATTAGAATCATGTCGTCAAATGATTTGGAAATTATACCATATTGGTGTAGATGCCTTAATTGTTCAAGACATGGCAATTATGGAAATGGAATTGCCTCCAATTGTGTTACACGCTAGTACGCAAGCTAACAATCGTGATGCCGATAAAATTAAATTCTTAGCGGATGCTGGAATGAAACGTGTGGTTTTGGCTCGTGAATTAAATTTACACCAAATTAAAGAAATCAGTGAAGCTTCAGATGTAGAATTAGAATTCTTCGTAACGGGTGCTTTATGTGTATCGTTCAGTGGAAACTGTTATATGAGTGTGGCCAACGGAGAACGTTCGGCAAATAGAGGTTCTTGCGCACAAAACTGTCGTTTACCTTATAATTTAATTGATGGAAATGGCGAAACATTAATTAAGAATAGTCACTTACTTTCGATAAAAGATTTTGATGTTTCGAACCAAATTCCAAATTTAGTGGAAGCCGGAATTGTTTCTTTCAAAATTGAAGGGCGTTTAAAAGATATCGTTTATGTGAAAAATAACGTGTCTTATTTACGTCAGAAATTAGATGCTTTCTTAGCAGAAAATCCTGAAAAATACAAAAAAGCTTCTTCTGGAACTTGTACCTATTTGTTTGATTCTTCTTTAGATAGAAGTTTCAATCGTGGGTATACAGATTATTTTGTAAACGAAAGACATCAAGCGATTGGTTCTTGGGAAAGTCCAAAATCAAAAGGGCAATATATTGGAAAATTGATTAAAACGGTTGGAAATTCGTACCATATTGAAAATGGGGAATTGCTTAATAATGGTGATGGCCTTTGTTTTATTAATTCTGAAAATGAAGCCGAAGGAATTTACGTGAATAAAGCGGAGAACGGAATTGTATATCCAAATGTTCTTAAAGAAATTGCAGACGGAACTTTCATTTACAGAAATAATGATGCGGCTTTCATTAAAATTGTTGAAAGAGAAGATAGTGCGATTAGAAAAATCAGTACGACTTTAGTATTGAAAGAAAATGAAACAGGTTTCGAATTAATCGCAACGGATGAAGACGGAAACGTAAGTATTGCGACTTTAGTACATCCAAAAGAACAAACAAAAAATAACGAATCTATAGAAGAAAACTTTAAAGTAAATTTAGCAAAAACAGGTTTTACACCTTATAATGCAGATGAAATTACAATTGAATTTTCTCAAAATTGGTTTTTGCCTATTTCAAAAATTAACGAAATGCGTAGAACCGTTTTCGAACAATTATCAGAAATTCGTTTACAAAATTATGTTCGTAAAGAGCATCAAATGGTGAAAACATCACATCCTTATCCAGAAACAAAACTGGATTTCATGTACAATGTAGCCAACAAAACCGCTCGTAAATTTTACGAACGTCATGGTGTAACCGAAATTGAAAAAGCATTCGAATTACAATGGGATCCAGGAAAATCTCGTGTAATGACAACTAAATATTGTATCAAATACGAATTGGAACGTTGCCCGAAATACCATCGTGAAAACATGGACAAAAAACTAAAAGAACCATTAGTACTAAAACAAGGCGAATTAGAATATAAACTAAAATTCAATTGCAAACCTTGTGAAATGGAAATTTGGGAAAAAGATGCCGAATTTGAAATTGAAGAAGATCACTTTCATTAATATAGAAACCGATGTGTAACGCATCGGTTTTTCTTTTCTAGAAAACCAAAATTAAATTGTATTTTTGAAGT
>JAUMDQ010000261.1:0-4010 GCA_032121715.1 Flavobacterium sp. | reverse complement strand
AAAAACCGATGCTTTGCTAAAAAGTCATCGGTTTTTTGTTTCTTAATCTAGGTTAAGAGATTTTTCCTACATACGATTGTAAATTTGTATCATAATAATTACTAAATTTATATCATTATGAAAAATACAGTTTTACACAAAGCCAATACAAGAGGTCATGCCAATCACGGTTGGTTAAATGCCTATCATAGTTTCAGTTTCGCAAGTTGGTACAATCCAGAAAGAGTGCAGTTTGGAACGTTACGCGTTTTAAATGATGATACCGTCGCAGCTGGAATGGGTTTCGGAACGCATCCACACGATAATATGGAGATTATAACGATTCCTTTGGAAGGTGATTTGGCGCATAAAGACAGTATGGGAAATGAATCTACCATAAAAACGGGCGATGTACAAGTCATGAGCGCTGGAACTGGAATTCAACACAGTGAGTTCAATCCAAATGCTGATTTACAAACAAAATTATTCCAAATTTGGTTGTTTCCAAAAACAAGAAATGTGGAACCTCGTTACCAACAAATTACTTTAGATACATCAGAACAAGAAAATAATTTTGCGCAAATTTTATCTCCAAATGCTGATGATGCTGGAGTTTGGATTCATCAAGATGCGTGGTTTCATTTAGCGGATTTCGACAAAGATTTCTCTAAAACGTACGAATTGAAAAAAGAAGGAAACGGAATGTATGTTTTCGTAATTTCTGGAACAATTACCGTTGACGGACAAGAATTAGAAACTCGTGATGGTTTAGGAATTACCGATTTTGAAACTTTAGATATTAAAGCAACTTCTGATGCAAAATTTTTATTAATGGAAATTCCAATGGAACATTAAAAGATTCAGTCTTCAGTCGCAGTCGCAGTTAAAAGAAAATTATGAACGAAGAAGTACAACTAAAAATCAATGATAAAAACGGCGCTTTTTATATTGAAATTGACGGAAAACAAGAAGCATTAATGACATTCGTTTTTGCTGGTGATGATAAAATAATTATTGATCATACAGAAGTGAATCCGGGAAATAACGGAAAAGGTTTTGGAAAGAAAATGGTAACAAAAGCCGTAGAATTTGCCAGAGAAAAAGGAATTAAAATCATTCCACTTTGTCCGTTTGCGAAAAGTGTTTTCGATAAAACTCCAGAATTTAGAGACGTTTTGTAGTATGGAAAATCTTTTAGAAAATAACATAACTGGGAAAATTGGTACACAGAAATATTTGTGTACCATTTCTTGGCGTAACGGAACTTTCGTAATGGATGAACCCGAAAGTATTGAAGGAAAGAACTTAGGTCCAGATCCATATTCTACGCTTTTGGCTTCTTTAGCAGGTTGTACATTGTCGACTTTACGAATGTATATCGATAGAAAAGGTTGGGATATTCCAGAAATAAACATTTCTTTAAATTTAGCTCAAGAAAATAACCCAGATTTAACGACTACTATTTCAAGAACGATTACTTTTTCAAACGAAATTGAAGAAGATATCAAAAACAGGTTATTAATTATCGCCGAAAAATGTCCTGTTTCTAAAATTCTAAAAAATCAAGTTTTAATTAACACAACTATTTAGTTATGGACCCGAAAAATTTAAAAAAGGAATATACAAATGGTGAAGTAACCATTGTATGGCAATCTGGAAAGTGCACACATTCTGGAAATTGCGTGAGAAATAATCCTGATGTTTTTAAACCAAAAGAACAACCATGGATTACACCTGACAATTCAACAACAGAAAAAATTATTGAAACTGTAAATAAGTGTCCATCTGGTGCTTTGTCATTTTATATGAATACCAAATAAATGGTACACTATTCAACAATTGTAAACGCTTCTTTGGAAAAAGTTTGGCAACATTTAATTCTTAAAATTGAAAAGCCAGAAAACTTTGTTCCAGGTGTAAGTGATGTGCTTATTTTGGAAAAGAATGAAGATTTCGTAACTAGAAAAATGACCATCAATACAGAAGAAAACGCCACAATTTTGGTAGAAAAAATCACTTTTATTCCATATAAAGTAAGATTTTTATTGATTGAACATCCGAAATTTGAAGGCTATGTAGATAATGATATTAAGCCAATTTCGGAAAATGAAACAGAAATGACTTTCTCGATTAATTGGAAAGATAAAACTACTCAATCTGAATTTGATAATCAAGAAATGGTGAAAAACGCCGTATTAAAAACTAAAACATTTATAGAAAATAACTAATGAAATCGCTAATAACAAAAAGTTTGTGTAAGCAAACACCTATAACCAAAATGCGATTGCATATGTTACCGCTTAAAAATAAAATTTAAACATATGAAAAAAATCATCGCTTTTGCCGGTTCGTCAAGTAAGACATCCATAAACAAACAATTGGTAACGTATGCTGCGAACCAATTTGAAAATGCTTCTGTGGAAGTTTTAGATTTAAACGATTATGAAATGCCTATTTTTTCTGTAGATAAACAAAAAGAACACGGAATTCATGCTTTGGCAACCGATTTCTATGCAAAAATAGGAAGTGCTGATTTAATTGTCATTTCGTTTGCCGAACATAACGGCAATTTTTCAACAGCTTTCAAAAATGTTTTAGATTGGGCGTCAAGAATCAATGCGAAAACGTTTCAGGAAAAAGAGATGTTATTATTAGCGACTTCACCAGGTGCTCGTGGTGGAAGTTCGGTTTTAGATATTGCTACTAAAAGATTCCCGTTTCAAGGCGGAATTGTGAAAGGAAGTTTTTCTTTACCAAGTTTCAATGATAATTTTGATGCCGAAAAAGGAATTACAAACGATGACTTGAAAAAGCAACTGTTAGACATTATAAAAGCGATTTAGTTTTTTACAATTATAAATCAAAAGGGAAGTTTCTAAATTGAAACTTCCCTTTTTTTATTTCTTAATCTAGGTTAAGTGTTGCTTCATTTCACTGATACTATCTTTGTGCTATCAAATTAGAAATAATAATTAAAAATAAGTTTATGGCAACAACTAAATGGGCAATTGACCCAACACATTCAGAAATTGGCTTTAAAGTAAAACACATGATGTTTACCAATGTTTCAGGTAACTTTGGAACATACGAGGCTACTATTTCAACAGAAGAAGATGATTTTACAACATCTTCAATTGCATTTTCTGCAGATATTGATTCAATAAGTACAAAAAATTCGGATAGAGATAATCACTTAAAAAGCGCCGACTTTTTTGATGCAGAAAACCATCCAAAACTAACTTTCGTTTCTTCTTCTTTTACAAAAGTTGATGATGAAAATTACGAATTAGCTGGCGATTTAACCATTCACGGTGTTACTAAACCAGTGAAATTAGCTACAGAATTCAGCGGACTAATGAAAGATCCTTGGGGAAACACAAAAGTGGGATTAAACATCGAAGGAAAAATTAATCGTAAAGATTGGGGTTTAAACTGGAATTCAGCTCTTGAAACTGGTGGTGTTTTAGTTAGCGAAGAAGTAAAATTAAACATCGAATTACAACTTTTGAAACAATAATTGATTTTAGTATAAATGTAAAAACCCTGAACTTATAATGAGTTCAGGGTTTTTTATTTGCTTTCGAATTGTTTTTTATTTTTTCAAGCTAACATTCTCAAATGTCGAAACATCTATAATTTCTTCATTATCTAAATCGAAAGAAATTTTTACATTATCGCCAACAGCAGTAATTGGTAATTGGTTGGAGATTTGTGAAGATCCTACAAAGATGCTTGGATAATCTTTCACTGTGAAATAATAAAAACTGTTACCGTTTTTCACATCATTCTGAATTCGAACCACAACCGATTCAACAACTTTTTTAGCCGATTTACTATCTACATTTATTTTATTTCCAGATGAATTGAAAGCCGTTTTATATGCTGTTAAGGCTTCACGCATCGTATTTCCAGTTCCAACAATCGTATAATCGGCAATCGAAACCATTGCATACATTTTCACTAAGCCGCCATTGTCTTTTAACGTCATTACATACGTTGGAATGTTGTTAATGTTATACGGAATAGGTAAA
>JAUMDQ010000260.1:615-6837 GCA_032121715.1 Flavobacterium sp. | reverse complement strand
GTTAAAATCTTAAAAAAATTACTTGGTAAAAGTATATAATAATATTTATTTATCAATTACTTTGCCAAGTTCTTTTGCTCTTGCATTGGCTTGGATAATTCCTTCGTTAATTTTGGAATTTAAATCGTGTAAATGAAACAAATTTAAAGCGGCTTCAGTTGTTCCGCCTTTGGAAGAAACTTTCTCAATCCACTCTAAATTAGATAAATTGCTTCTATTTTGAAGCTGTGTAGAACCTAAGAAAGTTTGTTGCACTAAAAATTCTGCTTCCGATTTTGAAAAACCTAAATTCATAGCTGAATCTACCATCGCATTCATGAAATAATACACGTAAGCCGGACCACTTCCAGAAATGGCAGTTGCTGCATTTATCATTTCTTCATTTTCAATAAATAATGATTTCCCAGTGGTGTTAATTAGATTTTGAATGATAAATAAATCTTTTCTATCTACTTCTTGAGAAGCTGTAAAAACGGTCATTCCTTGTCCGATTTGCGTTGGAATATTTGGCATCGAACGGATGATTTTTTTGACTTGTAATTTTTTAGAAATATTTTCAATTGAAATTCCTGCCATTACTGATAAAATCAAATGGTTTTCAGTAATGAAATCTTTAATTTGAAAACATAAACTATCAAAATCTTGAGGTTTTACAGCAAGAATTACGATATCAACTGACAAAAATGATGCGCTGATTTCTGTGAAAAAATTCTCGTTGGGAATATTGTATTTGTTTGAAATTTTAGATAAATCTCGTGTCAACACAAAAATATCTTCCGATTTAATAAAACCAGAACTGACAAAACTACTCGCATACGTTTGTCCCATATTTCCAAAACCAATTATAGCGATTTTCATATTCTATTTAAATAAAAAAAGCCTGTTCACAAAATGAACAGGCTTTAAAAGAATTTATTTTTTCTTTGGATTTAGTGCTTTTTGAGCTTCTTGCTGTTCCATTATTTCACGCATTTTCTTTTGAAATTTCGATTCCGTTTTCGGTTTCGTTTTATTCACCTGAATTTGTGCATGAATTTTCTTCTCGTCAACTACATAGTTTTTAATCACTAACATGATTCCGATAGTAATTAAGTTAGAAATAAAGTTATATAAACTCAATCCTGAACCATAATTATTGAAGAAAATCAACATCATAATTGGAGAAACGTAAATCATAATTTTCATGATTTTCCCCATATCTGGCATTCCTTCTTGTTGTGGCGCTTGCATCGCTTGATCTCCAGTAGTCATTTTCATGTAAAAGAAAATCGCAATAGCCGCTAAAATCGGGAATAAACTTACGTGGTCACCATAAAATGGAATATTGAATGGTAATTTATAAATTGAATCATAAGAAGATAAATCGTCTGCCCAAAGGAAACTTTTTTGTCTTAAATCGAATGCAGAAGGAAAAAACTGAAACGAAGCATACATAAAAGGCAATTGAATTAAGGCTGGAATACAACCCGCCATTGGGTTTACACCGGCTTTAGAATACAAGGCCATTGTTTCTTGTTGCTTTTTCATTGGGTTATCTTTGAATTTTTCACCCAATTCTGCAATTTCTGGTTTCAATACTTTCATTTTTGCTTGTGACAAGAATGATTTGTATGTAATTGGTGACATCGCAATTTTAATGATTATCGTAAAAATAATAATTGCAATTCCGTAAGGCATAAATCCTGATAACAATCCGAATAATGGAATGAAAACAAACATATTGATCCAACCGAAAATTCCCCAACCTAAAGAAACTAATTCGTCTAAATTTTTACCTTCATAATTACTTAATGTTTTATAATCTGTTGGACCATAATACATGTTCATATCATAATTTAAAGCGCCATTTTTAAACTCTAACGGCATTTTAGCTGTAAAGTTTTTAGTGAAAACTGTATCTATTTTTTCATCGTCAACTAAATTATCAGATTTTAATTCAGCCGTTTTAAAAGGCGTATTTGTTAATAAAACCGAAGTATAGAAATGTTGTTTGAAAGCTACATAAGAAACCTCTTCAATAGTGTCATCATCATCAGTTGTACTGCTTAAATAAGAATCTTTTCCTTCTTCAAATTCATAGGCAATTTCAGTATATCTGTTTTCGTATGATACACTTTTTTCATTACGATATGATTTTAAATTCCATTCTAAATCTATTGATTTAGAAGTATTTAAGACATTTTCTAAACCTTGTGTACGAATAGAAAATTCTAACATATGATCGTTATCTTTCATCACATAACGGTACTCCAAAAACTGATTTTCACCTGTTTTTAATTGCATCGTTAGTACTTGATTTTTACCTTCTTTAGTGAATTTTGGTTCGAAGTATAAATCTTTCGTATTGATAACTTTACCATCTTTCGTAGTTAAAGTTAAATTGAAGTTCGCATTATTATCTTTAATAAGTTGAACCGCTTTTCCAGAACCTTTTTTAAATTGTTCTTGATTTAAAATGGTTGCTTCAGAAATGTAACCACCTTTATTAGCAATTTTTAAACTTAATAAGTTATTTTTTAATAAAGTTGTTGAATCCTTAGCAGAAGGTAAAGTTCCAGCATAAGCAAATGCCCCTAATTTAGCTAAAGCTTCTGGTGAAACTTTTGCTGTAGAATCAGTACTTTGAACAGTTGGAATTGCAGATGCAGCAACATTTTTTGGTGTTTTTGCTTCTTTTTCAGCTTGTTCTTTTTTTGCTTTTTCGGCTAATTCTTCTTTAGTAGGTTGATTAGAATACATCATCCACATTAAAATTCCGAAGATTAATGTGAAACCAATTAACGACTTAATGTCGAACTTTTTTTCTTCCATTTTTACGATATGAAACTCCGAAGAGTTGATTTAGTTTGTTTGTATTTGTCTGCTTTTATTATAATTCGTTACGATTTATTTATTTTTAACAGCAGCAGCAACTAATCCCATAAATAATGGATGTGGATTTAGTACTGTGCTTTTATATTCTGGATGATATTGCACTCCGATAAAGAAAGGATGATTTGGTAATTCTACAATTTCCACCAATCCTGTATCTGGATTTAAACCTGAAGCTACTAAACCAGCTGCTTCCATTTCTGCTAAATAATCACCATTGAATTCAAAACGATGACGGTGACGTTCTAAAATATCAGTTTTTCCGTATATTTTGTGTGCTAATGTATTTTCTTTGATGGCACATTTCCAAGCACCTAAACGCATCGTTCCACCTTTTTCTGTAACTGTTTTTTGCTCTTCCATTAAACTAATAATTGGATAGCTAGTATTAGCGTTCATTTCAGTTGAATTGGCATCTTTTTTTCCTAGAATATTTCTAGCAAATTCGATTGAAGCCATTTGCATTCCTAAACAAATTCCTAAAAATGGAATATTATTTTCACGAACATATTTTATCGCTTCAATTTTACCTTCAATTCCTCTTTCACCAAAACCTGGAGCGACTAAAATCGCATCTAAACCTCTTAATTTATCCGCTACATTCGATTTATCTATAAATTCTGAATGAATACTTACTACATTTACTTTCGTTTGTTGTGTAGCACCTGCGTGAATAAAAGCTTCTAAAATTGATTTGTAAGAATCTTGTAATTCTACGTATTTTCCAACCAATCCGATATTTACTTCGTGTTTTGGATGCTCTAATTTATATAAAAACTCGTTCCATTGTTTTAAATCTGGAGTCGCTTTTTCTGGTAAATTTAATTTCTTTAAGGCTACTTTATCTAAACCTTCTTCTTGCATCAAGTTCGGCACTTTGTAAATCGTTGAAGCATCAATGGATTGAATAACTGCTTCTTTTTTTACATTACAAAACAAGGCTAATTTCTGACGTAAATCTTGAGATAATTCATGTTCTGTTCTACAAACTAAAATATCAGCTTTGATACCACTTTCCATTAATGTTTTAACAGAATGCTGTGTTGGTTTTGTTTTTAATTCACCCGCAGCAGCCAAATAAGGCACTAAAGTTAAATGAATTACAATTCCGTTATTGTCACCTAATTCCCAAACCAATTGACGAACCGATTCGATATATGGTAAAGATTCAATATCACCAACTGTTCCACCGATTTCCGTAATTACAATATCATAATCGCCAGAATTTCCTAGCAATTGCATGCGTTCTTTAATTTCGTTGGTAATATGTGGTACAACTTGCACCGTTTTACCTAAAAATTCACCACGACGTTCTTTTTCGATAACTGATAAATAAATTCTACCTGTCGTTACGTTATTTGCTTGTGACGTTGGAACATTTAAAAAACGTTCGTAATGTCCTAAATCTAAATCTGTTTCTGCTCCATCATCTGTTACATAACATTCACCGTGTTCGTAAGGATTTAAAGTTCCTGGATCTACGTTAATATACGGATCAAATTTTTGAATAGTTGTTCTGTAACCTCTTGCTTGCAATAATTTTGCTAAAGATGCTGCTATGATACCTTTTCCTAATGAAGAAGTCACACCACCTGTAACGAAAATGTATTTTGTTTGATTCATGTTGTTGTTTGTTGTGTTGTTGTATGTTGTACGAATTCGTACTGATATTGTGTTTAAAAACCGTGCAAAGATACTATTAATTAGTAAATGTGCCAATTCTAATTAGCCAATTTTAAATTAATTCCATGTGTAGTAAAAAATGATAGAATTTCTCTGCAATTAAAAATACTTGGACCAATTCAGAATTCGTTTGATCCAAATTAATTTATTAGCAGAATAAGCGGAATATCTCAAAGGAATTTCAAAAAAAGTAGGTTTTTCTAAGATACTTTTGAAGTGAGAAAACGTTTTAAATCCTTCGTATCCGTGATAAGCGCCAATTCCACTAGCACCCACCCCGCCGAATCCGAAATTTCCGTTTACTAAATGCATAATTACTTCATTTATACAGCCGCCACCAAAAGAAAACTCGTTTAAAAATTGGGCTTTATATTCTGAGTTTTCAGTAAATAAATAAGCGGCTAATGGTTTTTCTTTAGCTTTTAGTTGCTGAATAGCATCGTTGAAATTGTCGTAAAATAAAATGGGCAAAATTGGTCCGAAAATTTCCTCTTGCATGATTGCGCTTTCCAAAGTTGGATTTAAAATTAAAGTGGGTTCAAAATCTCTATTTTCAATATTGAAATTTCCCCCAAAAATTACGTTTTGATTTTCTAATAAATTAGCTAATCGTTGTGTATGTTTTACAGAAACTATTTTAGTGAAATTTTGATTTTCAACGGAATACTTTCGTGATTTAATTTCTTCTTCTATTCCTTTTAAGAATTTACTTTTTAGAGATTGATGCACCATTACGTAATCTGGTGCGACACAAGTTTGACCTGCATTTAAAAATTTTCCCCAAACTAAACGTTGAATGCTTCTTTTCAAATGACAATCTTCTGTTAAAATTGCTGGTGATTTTCCGCCTAATTCTAAGGTGACGGGAATTAAATTTTCGGCTGCAGCTTGGTAAACAATTTTGCCCACACTTGTAGAACCTGTGAAAAATATTTTATCAAATTTCGAATGTATTAACTTTGTCGTTTCTACAATTCCGCCTTCAATAACTGCTAAAATAGTTGCATCAAAGTTTTCTGAAATTACTTTTTTTAAGGCTTTACTTGAATGAATGGCTACTTCACTCGGCTTAATAACAACTGTGTTTCCAGCAGCTAAAGAAGCAATAGCTGGTGCAATAGCCAATTGATACGGATAATTCCAAGCGCTAATTATTAACGTTGTTCCTAAAGGTTCTGGTATTGTATAATTTTTAGAAGGGAAATTTATTAAACTTGAGGAAACACTTTTTTTGGAAGACCATTTCTTTAACTTCTTAACAGCTTCATCAATTTCTATATACAAAAAACCAAATTCTGTTAAATACGTTTCAAATTCCGATTTATTAAAATCTAAATAAATAGCTTCGGACAGCAACTTTTCATTTTGTTGCAAAACACGTTTCAATTTTTTTAAAATAGTAATTCTAAAAGAAATTGATCGAGTTTCATTGGTTTTAAAAAACTCCTTTTGGCTATTTAAGATTTCTTCTATCATTGCGGTTTTGGATATTTTTTTTGAATGTTATGAATTAATTCTTCTAATCCATTTAGTTTTAATTCGTATACCAATTTAAGTTGTTCGCCTAAAGTTCCGGCAGGAAAACCTTTGTTTTTATACCAAACAATGTAATGTTCAGGTAGATTTATAAGATAACGCCCTTTAAATTTTCCAAAGGGCATTATAGTA
>JAUMDQ010000260.1:0-605 GCA_032121715.1 Flavobacterium sp. | reverse complement strand
TGATAAGTTGGTCTTGGTTGGTCATATTTAAAGTTTACTTCCAATTAAAAACTACTTCCTTTTTAATATCTGGATGCAAACTATTGAAAACTGGGCATGTCATGGCTGTTTTTTCAAGAATAGTTTTTTCTTTATCAGTAACTTCAATATTCATAGAAAAAATTACGTGAATTTCTGTAATTCTACGAGGTTCTGTTCCCATAACTTTGGTAACCTCAGCGGTTGAATTTGAAAAATCCACATCTAAATCGCGTGCTTTTATTCCCATTACTGTAAACATACAACTAGCTAAAGCATTAGCAACAGTATCAGTTGGCGAAAAGGCTTCTCCTTTTCCATTATTGTCAATTGGAGCATCAGAAATAATTTCTGAACCAGAAGCTAAATGTATGGATGATGTTCTTAAATCGCCTAAATAAGTTACTTTAGATGTTGCCATTATTGTGCTTGTTTTATAGTTAAATCGGAATTATAATACATCATATACACTCCGTAATTATTATTATTTGAATAATTGAATTGACTTTCAATTTGTTCTGAAATTTGACTTTCTGTAGATTTGATAAAACCTTCTTCTTGACACATTCTTAAAATTGCATCAAACG
>JAUMDQ010000259.1:0-3484 GCA_032121715.1 Flavobacterium sp. | reverse complement strand
TAAAAAAGGAGGCTTTAATGTCTCTTTTTTTATTTGTTTAAAAATTTTCACAAAGAAAATAATTAATTTACTTTTGCATCACAACAAACAACAACACTACAAAATGAACACTATTTCTACAACAAATTTTAATTTTACAGGTCAAAAATCCGTTTATAGAGGAAAAGTAAGAGAAGTTTACAACATCAATGACGAGTTATTAGTTATGATTGCTACAGACAGGCTTTCTGCTTTTGATGTGGTTTTACCTGAAGGAATTCCATATAAAGGACAAATTTTAAATCAAATTGCAACAAAATTCATGCAATTAACACAAGATATTGTTCCAAATTGGTTAATCGCCACTCCAGATCCAAACGTAGCAGTAGGACATTTATGTGAGCCTTTTAAAGTAGAAATGGTAATTCGTGGTTACTTATCGGGTCATGCAGCGCGTGAATATGCTTTAGGAAAAAGAACTATTTGTGGTGTTTCTATGCCTGAAGGTTTAAAAGAAAACGATAAATTTCCTACGCCAATCATTACCCCAACAACCAAAGCAGATAATGGTTCGCACGATGAAGATATTTCTCGTGAAGCGATTTTAGCAAACGGAATTGTAACTGAAGAAGATTATTTAGTTTTAGAAAAATATACTAGAGATTTGTACCAAAGAGGAACTGAAATTGCCGCTTCAAGAGGTTTAATTTTGGTAGATACTAAATACGAATTCGGAAAAACAAAAGATGGTAAAATTGTATTAATTGACGAGATTCATACACCAGATTCTTCTCGTTATTTTTATGCTGAAGGCTACCAAGAAAGACAAAATAACAACGAAGAACAAAAACAATTATCTAAAGAATTTGTACGTCGTTGGTTAATTGAAAATGGTTTTCAAGGTAAAGAAGGACAACAAATTCCAGAAATGACTCCAGAATATATTGCTTCTGTTTCTGAAAGATATATCGAATTGTACGAAAATATTTTAGGAGAGAAATTCGTAAAAGAAGACATTTCTAATATTGAAGAACGCATTTTTAATAACGTTCAAGCGTATTTAGCGAAATAAAATATTTGAATTGTCATTCTGAACTTGTTTCGCAATTTATTTATACATACCTGACAGATTTTAAAAATCGTCAGGTTTTTTTATGTTTTCTGATAGTTAATTGAATTTTTAATAGGATTTTATTTATTTATTTTTTCTATTTGCATTGCGATTTTGGAGTGTCCAATTTTTTAACCTTAATTATTTATAAAAATGAAAATTAAAATCCTTTGTTTATTATTTTTTACTTCGTTAATTTCTTGTCAAACTAACAAAACTGAATCCGAACAAGAAATATTCCCTTTTGAACAAGACGCAAAATTTGGTTTTTTTAATTCGAAAGGAGAAATTGTTATTAAGCCTCAGTTTGAATTGGCTTCTGTGTTTAATGAAGGTATTGCTGTAGTAATAACATCAGAAAAAGGGGAATATAGATATATTAATGAAGAAGGAAAATTTATTTTCGACGCGAAGTATAGTATGGCAACTATGTTTAACGAAGGCAAAGCTATAGTGACTGTAAAAAGTGATGATCCACCGACTGTAATCGATAAAGATGGAAAAACCTTATTTACACTTAAAGATGCTGCAGATTTGAGAATTTTTAATAATGATTTAGCTGCATTTGAAATGGTGCAAGATTCAATTTCTAGTTGGGGATTTGTAAATGTGAAAGGTGAAAAAGTCATAAAAGCTCAATATTCTGAAGTTAAAGATTTTTATGATGGAAAATGTGCTGTTAAAAATAAAGATGAAAAATGGGGATATATTGATAAGACGGGAAAAGTAATCATCGATTTTAAATTTGATGATGCTTTAGACTTTGAAAATGGAAAAGCAGTTGTTTATGAAGAGGATAAAGCTGGTGTGATTAATGGTAAAGGTGAATTTATAATAAAACCACAATATCAGTCAATTGTAATAGATGGGGATAATTTTTTGGTTCAGCAAAATGACAAATACGGATGGTGTGACAAAACAGAAAATTTTTTCGTAAAACCTCAGTATGAATGGGCTTCAGGCTTTTTTAATTCAGATTTAGCACTAGTTAAAAACGAAAATGAAAATGGATATGGGTATATTAATAAAAAAGGGGAAATAGTAATAAAGCCGCAGTTTTTTCATGGAACTTCTTTTTATGGGGATTTTGCTATTGTAAAATCAGGCGAAAAATATGGCTTAATCGATAAAACAGGTAAGTTTACAGTTAAACCTAAATTTGAAGCAGTCTATTTTGATTTGTTTTTACAAATAAATACTAATTGCAAATACAAAACTAAAAGTTTTAACAGGATATCACTTTTTTAAAGTGATAGTTTTATGTAAAAAAGAAACCCAACAAATTAATTTTTGTTGGGTTTCTTTTTTTATTCCTTAATCAAGTGTTTTACGACCGTTTCTGCGGCGTGTAAGCCAAAAAGTCCAGGCATCCAACTATTCGTACCATAAAAGGATCTTTTGTAGTTAGAACCGTCTGTCATCTTCAAGCTGCTTTCATCTTGAATTTCAGAAGAGAAAACCACTTTTAATTTATCTATTTTGTGCTCTTTTAGTCTTTTTCTAATTGTTTTGGCTAAAAAGCAATTCTCTGTTTTGGTAATATCTGCCACTTTTACTTTGGAAACCTCCATTTTTCCACCAGCACCCATCGAAGAAATAATTTTTACACGTTTACGTTTGGCGGCAATAATTAGATTCAATTTAGGTGTAATGCTGTCAATACAGTCTAAAACATAGTCGAATTCAGGTGTTACAATCTCTAAAGCACGTTCTGGAGATAAAAATTCTTCCACACAAGTTAAATTCAATTCTGGATTGATATCCATTAATCTATTGGCTACAACAGTGACTTTTGGTTGCCCAATTGTACTATGTAAAGCAGGTAATTGTCGGTTAATATTTGTAATATCAACAGTGTCTCCATCTACAATTGTCATTTTTCCCACACCTGCACGAACTAAAAATTCGGCTGCAAATGAACCAACGCCACCTAAACCCACAACTAATACGTTGGAGTTTTTTAATCTATTTAAGCCTTCTTCTTTAAATAATAAAGCGGCTCTTTCTTGCCATTTTGCCATAACTTATTTGTTTTTATTAAAAACGGTTTGGTAATTGTTCCAAACTATTTCTTTCATTTCGTCTATAGAAATGTTTTTACATTTTGCTGCAAAAGTATAAACTTCTTCCAAACTTTCCGCAATTGTATCTGTTTCTAAGAAAATTTTTTCATTCGGAATTTGTTTAAATACATCACCTAATTCTGGATTACGAAGTAAGTATTTTCCAAAAGATAAATGAAAATCCTGATTCAATAATTGTTTCGCTACTTGAACATTTTTTGAAAACCCATGAATGATAAAAGGGGAGGTGAGTCCGCTATTTTTTTTACAGGAAATCACTTCGTCGAAGGAAGCGACACAATGTAAAATCACAGGCTTTGAAATGTGGTGT
>JAUMDQ010000258.1:0-5217 GCA_032121715.1 Flavobacterium sp. | reverse complement strand
ATCTGGAAAAACTTATTCGAATTTCCTTGTATTGAATCGGAAAAGGAAATAGATGAAACTGAGATTTTGAATCAGTTAAACGAAAAATATGACATTAAAAATTTTCATTATTTCGATTCGTTTGATGTGATACATAAATTATCGCATCAGCATTTAAATATTAAATTTTATTCGATTGAAATTAAAGACCCAATTAATAAAGGCTACACTTTTGAAGAAGTAAAGCAATTACCCGTACCAATTGTGTTGCATAATTTTATAGAAAAAATTGCAATCTAAATAATATTTAGTATTTTTGATAAAAAGATACAAGCCATGAACGGTACATTAAATAAGGTTATTCTAATAGGACATTTAGGAGACGAAGTAAAAATGCATTATTTTGATGCGCAAAGTTGTATTGGACGCTTTCCTTTGGCAACAAATGAAGTTTACATCAACAAATCGACAGGAGAAAAAATCACTTCTACAGAATGGCATAATATTGTGGTTCGAAATAAAGCGGCAGAATTATGTGAAAAATATCTTTCTAAAGGAGATAAAATTTATATAGAAGGTCGTATTAAATCACGTCAATGGACAGCTGAAGACGGAACTACAAAATACACCACTGAAATTCAAGTTACAGAATTCACTTTCTTAAACACGAAAAAAGATTCGGATTTATCTAAAGCACCAACAACTAATCCGCCAAGTTCTAAAGATGTGAATTTTGATTCGCTAGAGTAATTTTTTAGATTTTTTAGAATTGATTATAGATAATAGAAAGAATATAGAGAATAGGTTTAAAGATAATTTGTCTTTTTCTGTTTTCTATGTTCTTTTTTAATAAATAAAAACATAATGAAAAGTTCCATTTTTTTCACCTTACTTTTTCTTTCTTTGCTCTCTTGTGGCGATGAAAAAATGCCAAAACCAACGGGTCAATTAAGTTTAGAATATCCGCCAGCAAAATATATGAAATTTTCTAATTCTTGTGGTTTCGATTTTGATAAAAACGAATTGGCAGAAGTAAAAGCGACTTCAAATTGTGGATTGGAAATTCATTATCCAAAAATGAAAGCTACGGTGTATTTAACGTATAAACCGGTTCAAAATAATTTAGAAAAGTTGCTAACTGACGCTCAGAAACTAACGTATGAACACGTGATTAAAGCCAACGATATTGCGGAACAACCTTATGTGAATTTAGATCATAAAGTATACGGAATGTTTTATCAAGTAGGAGGAAATGCGGCAACTAACGCACAATTTTATGTTACGGATAGTACTAGAAATTTTGTAACAGCAAGTATGTATTTTTATTCAAAACCTAATTTCGATTCGATTCTTCCTGCTGCGGATTATATTAAAAATGATATGAAGCAAATTATCGAATCTATAAAGTGGAAATAGATTTAGTCTTTTAAGTTCTTTAAGAAATCACTAGCTGATACAGGTTTTGAAATAAAACGTTTCACAGTTTTGAATTTTTTAGATTTCTTTATTTCCGTTGGATCTATAGATGAGGAAACCATGTAAATATTTAATTCGTCTTTAAATTTATACTTTTCTAAAGCTTTTAAAAATTCCCAACCATCCATAACCGGCATATTAATGTCTAAAAAAATAATATCTGGAAAAGGTTCGTTATTGTTGAATTTTTCAATCAAGGCGCTTAAACCTAATTGCCCGTTTTCGAAATTCAAAATCGTTTCAAATTGCCCTATTTTCAGCATTATCTTTTTAAATAAAAGCACAAAAACAGGATCGTCATCAATAATGAAAGTGAGTTTATAGTTTCGAATCATTTGATTTTTATTTTAAAATTATTTTATAAAATCACTTTAAAAACGGTTCCTTCGTTTGTTTTGCTTTCTACATTAATAGTTCCGCCTAACACATTTACTTTGTTTTTGGTCATGAAAAGCCCTAATCCAATAGCGTCTTTATTGTTGTGAAACGTTTTGTACATACCAAAAATTTTATCTTTATATTTGGTTAAGTCAATTCCAATCCCGTTATCTTCAATTGTAATTACAGTTTTTCTCTTTTCTTTTTTTGCGGAAATTTTAATAATAAGTTTCCTTTCAGGGGATTTATACTTAATAGCGTTTGAAATCAAATTTGCAATGATACTTTCAAAATAAGACGGAATGGTGTTGAGTACTAAATCTGTATTAATATTTAAGTCAACTGAGATTTTTTCAGTCTCAATTTGGTCTTTAAAAGCGGTCAATATGTTGTTGATCTCTGTTTTTACTTTAATCTCTGTTTTTCTTTTTTTGGAAGTAAATTGAAGATCAATTGTTTCGTTGAGATGCAAAATAGTTTCTGAAAGTTTGTTATTGCTTTGTTTTAATAAGTTAAAATATTCTCTTTTCTCGGAAGCGTTATTGGTGTCTTCAATTAAATCAATTAACATGGTCATATTGCTCGTGTTGGAGCGAATATTATGCGAAACAATATGAGTAAAATTTGCTAATTTGTCGTTTAAATCTTTAGAAAGAGAAGAAAGTTTTTTTGCTTTTTCTTCGGCCGATTTCATTTGAGAAATATCTCGCGATATAATTAAATATTTGGTGTAATTTCCTTTTTCATCATATAAAACACAGGCAGAATCTTCTCTCCAAAAATATTTTCCATTTTTAGATCTGATTCTAAATTGGCATTTGAAGTATTTATTTCGTTCCTTCAAATTGCTAAAAATGTACTCTTTTACAGCTTTTACATCTTCTTTATGCATATAATGAAAAATGTCAAAAGTTGTAAAATTTATTAATTCATCAGGTGTAAAACCGAGTATTTCTAAATAGGAAGGGGAAGCATACGTTAAAAGATTATTTTCAATTATAACAAATCCATCATTGGAATTTTCTGTAATTAAACTTATTTTTCTTTCGGTTTCTAGTAACTTTTTTTCGATTTCTCTTCTTTTGTCTTGCTCAATCATTAGGTTTAAAATATCACACAAGGAACGCGCAAATGCTAAGTCAGATTCAGACCAATTTCCGTTATCTTTATTGTGTTCACAACAAAAAACACCGACTAATTCACCATCTTTTCTGATTGGTATATCGAGCATGTTTTTAATTCCTAACGGTATTAAATAACCTTCTTTGAGTTCTTGGGTGTGAATATTCGTGTATACATCATCTGCAATAATTGCAAATCCATCTTTTAATGCCTTAAAGTAAACAGGTAAATCTTCTGCAAATAATTGAGCTCCAGAAGTGTGAGTGTTGTTAGTTTTGTCAAATAAGTCTTTACAAACTAAACTATTGTTCTCAATTTCCCAATAACTTGCTCTTATTACTTTTAATCCTTTAACGGCAGTTTCTGTAATTGTTTTGTAGATGTCTTCTATGCCATTATAATCTAAAAATGAGGATTTATACAGTTTAATTAGTAAATTAAAATGCTCCTGATTGAATAATAATCCATTATTGATTTCACTTTTAGACATAAAAATAAGTATCAATGATATACTTTTATAAAATTAGTGAAAATAATTTAAAGAAGTTTTATTTTAAGGTGAATTTTCTGATAATATAATTGAATATTCTATAACCTAATCTTCTTCTAAGGATACGCATTAAGTTAGCATCAAAGCCAATTGTATAACGACGGAAACTTTTATTTGGATTTTCGGCAATTATAAGTAGTTTTTCAACAATTTGTTGAGGTAAATCACTGTTTTTTCCTGATTTTTTTTCTAATAGTTCAGTTATTTTGTTCATCAAATTATTATACGAACAAATATCTGTAACATCACATTTTGCAATGTTTTGTTGAAAAGAAGTGGGTGCATTTCCAAATTGTACTGTAGCTACACTAATATTAAAATCTACTAATTCATAAGCCATACATTCTGAAAAACTTTCAACGGCTTGTTTGGTAGAATGATAAAAGTTTCCAAGTGGTAAATTTACCAAGCCTGCAACGGAAGTGATGTTTATGAATTGCCCGAATTTTTGTTCTCTAAAAGTAGGAATAAATGCTCGACACATTTTTACAACTCCTAACCAATTTACATTTACAATAGTATCAATTTTTTCATCTTCAGAAAGTTCTACAAAACTTCTGTAGCCCATTCCAGCATTGTTAATAATTAAATCAATTCTCGGATGGTTTTCTAAAATTTTATTCTTTCCAAATTCTATACTTTCAGAGCTTATTACATCTATTACATAGCAATAAATGTTTGGTATATCTTTTAAGTCATTACAATGGTCTAAGTGTAAAGATGTAGCAATAACTGTCCAGTTATTTTCAGCGAAATACAATGAAGTTAGTTTGCCAATTCCACCACCAGCACCAGTTATTAATACAGTTTTCATATATGTAAAATTTATTTTTTAGCGGTCAAATATGTTACCACCTTTTTATTTATTGGTGTTTGCTTACGCAAACTTGTTGTTAATGGTGATTTCATATGAATATTATTAATATTTTAATTTAGTCATTAAAATATATCGGGCAATTTTGGCTTGTTTGTTCCTAATATAGGAAGAACCATTGGGTTTAAATCTTCTTGGGTTGGGTAAAATAGCAGCAATTCCGGCAGCTTGCATTCTTGTTAAGCTTTTGCAATCTCTTTTGTACCAATGTTGAGTAGCGGCTTGAGCACCGTAAATACCGTCGCCCATTTCGATACTATTTAAATAGACTTCTAAAATGCGTTCTTTTCCCCAAATTAGTTCAATTAAAAACGTGTAATATACTTCTAATCCTTTTCGGATATAACTTCTTCCTTGCCATAGAAATACATTTTTGGCGGTTTGTTGTGTGATTGTACTTCCACCTTTTAATTTTCTTCCTTTAAAATTTCCAACAGCTGCTTTTTGTATCGCTTCAAAATCGAAACCACTGTGTTCAAAAAATCTACCATCTTCACTGGCGATAACTGCTTTTTGTAAATTTTTAGAAATATCTTCTAATGGAACCCAATCGTGTTTGGTTTCAATGTCTTTTCCATCAGCTGAATTTTCAAAATAACGAATAGCCATCAATGGCGTAAACGGAACAGGAACAAATTTGTATAAAACAACAAAAAATAGGCTGATAATATTAAACCACATAAAGGCCTTCCAAAAGAAACGCATAAATTGACCGAAAAATCCTTTTTTTTCAGTGCTTTTAGCTTTTGTTGGTTTAGCTTTAGGTTTTGGAGTTGTTTTTTTTATTGCCATTTTTATATTAAATCTGCTAATTCTTGTCCGATAAGGCTGCCAATAG
>JAUMDQ010000257.1:0-2306 GCA_032121715.1 Flavobacterium sp. | reverse complement strand
AAATCAAATTCGAAAGATTTTGCTTTTTCAATAGCTTGGTTTAAAGCATCAACTCTAGAAGTTTGTCCTGTTCCTGAAGCACATAACTGACGGTTTTTTGCAAAAACAATCGTGTTTGATTTCGTATGTTTACAAATTTTTGAAGCGAAAAGTAAATCTTCAATTTCTTCTTCCGTTGGAGCTGTTAAGGTTACGGTTTTTAAAATTTCTTTTGAATCTGTAATGTTATCTTTGTCTTGAACTAAAATTCCGTTTAAACATGTACGAATGTTTTTAGCAGGTAATTCTACATCGTTGATTACTAAAATAATTCTGTTCTTTTTTTCTTCTAAAATATCAATAGCTTCTTGGTCATATGAAGGAGCAATTACTACTTCGCAAAATAATTTATTAATTTCTTCAGCAGTTGCTAAATCAATATTTCCGTTTGCAATTAAAACACCACCAAAAGCAGAAGTTGGATCGCCAGCTAAAGCATCTAAATAAGCTTCTTTCATAGTAGCTCTTGTTGCTAAACCACAAGCGTTATTGTGTTTTAAAATGGCAAATGTTGGTTCATTATTTTTGAATTCATTCATTAAGTTTACACTTGCATCAACATCTAATAAATTGTTGTATGACAATTCTTTACCGTGTAATTTAGTAAACATTTTATCGAAATCACCAAAGAAAAAACCTTTTTGATGTGGGTTTTCTCCGTAACGTAAAACTTTTCCTTTTTCTTGGCTAATTTTTAAATAGGTGTCTTCTGTATTGAAGTAATTAAAAATTGCCGTATCGTAATTTGAAGAAGTGTGGAATGCTTTTGTAGCTAATATTTTTCTTTGTTCAATTGAAGTTGAACCATTGTTTTCAGTGTAAAAGCCTAAGAAAGTAGCGTATTCATCAACAGAAGCTACAATTGTGGTGTCTTTGAAGTTTTTTGCTGCGGCACGAATTAACGAAATTCCGCCAATATCAATTTTTTCAATACTGTCTGCTTCACTTGCTCCAGAGGCCACTGTTTTTTCAAACGGATATAAATCTACAATTACCAAATCAATTTGTGGAATATCAAATTCAGTCATTTGAGCCACATCACTTTCATTATCTTGACGGTTTAAAATTCCACCAAAAATTTTCGGGTGCAAAGTTTTTACTCTTCCACCTAAAATTTCAGGGAAAGACGTAATATCTTCTACAGCTACAACAGGAATATTTAAATTTTTAATAAAATCTTGCGTTCCTCCAGTAGAATAAATCGTTACATTGTTTTGGTGAAGTGCTTTAATAATTGGTTCTAAACCGGTTTTGTCAAATACAGAAATTAAGGCCGATTTGATTTCTTTTGTGTGAGTCATTGTGTTGTTGTTTGTTTTGAAGTGCAAAAGTAAGTATTTGAATAAGAAAATGCAATAATTTCATTTTCTAAATTACAATAAAAACCTGCAAAATTCTATTCTTTAAAATGTAACAATTTTTGCTTTTGTGCTACATATATCCAGAATATTGATTTTATGATACTTTACATACGTTTATTAAAAGAAAGTTTTGCTTTCGCGATTAATGCCTTGAGAAACAATAAATTACGAACTCTATTGTCTTTATTAGGCGTTACGGTTGGTATTTTTTCTATTATTGCGGTTTTAGCAGCGGTTGATTCTTTGAAAAAAAATATTGTTGATAGCTTAGATGGTATGGATAAAAACACCATTTATTTGTTTAAATATTCTTTCGGACCAACAGATGTGGAAGAATGGAAACGCGACCAATTTCCGCATGTAAAATATGAAGAATATCAATATTTGCAGAAAAACATGGATGATATTGATAAAATATCCTTCAATTTTTTTACGGGTGATCAAACTATAAAATATGATGACAACACGGTTAATTCTATTCGTGTAAAACCATCTACTAATGAATTTTTTGAAATCGAACCTTTTAAAGTCGAAAAAGGAAGGCTCTTTAATGAAGCGGAATCCAATTCGGGAACCGCTGTAATTGTTATTGGTAGTGAAGTTGCAGATGGTTTGTTCAAAGGAAATGAACCGATTGGAAAACAAATTCGTTTATACGGAAAGCGTTACACGGTAATTGGTGTGTTAAAAAAAATGGGAGAAAACACGTTTGGAGATTCTAATGATGTGGCTGTTTTTTTACCAGTGAATAACATTAGAAAATTATATGGTGATAATAGTAATATTTTCACGCCAGCCATTTTAGTCAAACCAAAAGAAGGAGTAGATATTGAAGAATTTAAGGCAGAATTAACTAATAAAGTTAGAAATGTTAGAGGTTTAAGAGCAGGAGAAATAAATAATTTC
>JAUMDQ010000256.1:0-15295 GCA_032121715.1 Flavobacterium sp. | reverse complement strand
AGCTTTACAAACAATGATGCAAAACATAAATGATAACGTGAATTCGTTTATTGTTATGACAAACAATTCTTCAAAAATATTACAAGAAACATATCAAATTGATGAAGCTAAAATCTCGGTAATTCCTCACGGAACGCATTTAGTTGAACATTCTAATAAAGAAGTTCTAAAAGAAAAATATAATGTTGCTGGTAGAAAAGTGATATCAACTTTCGGATTATTAAGCTCAGGAAAATGTATTGAAACCTCAATTAACGCACTTTGAACTATTGTGAAACAACATCCAGAAGTTTTGTTTTTGGTGATTGGAAAAACGCATCCCAATGTAGTTAAAAATGAAGGGGAAAAATATCGTGAAAACTTAGAAGCTAGAATCAATGCGTTACAATTGAATAACTATGTGAAATTTATCAATAAATATTTACCGCTAGATGAATTACTAGAATATTTACAATTAACAGATATTTATTTGTTTACTTCAAATGATAGGAATCAAGCGGTTTCAGGAACTTTTTCATATGCGATTAGTTGTGGTTGTCCTATTATTTCCACACCAATTCCACATGCTATAGAAGTTCTAGATGAAGGAACCGGAATAATAATCGATTTTGAAAACGGACAACAATTAGCCCAACAGGTTAATAATTTGTTAGATAATGATCAATTACGTTCTTGTATTTCTTCAAACGGAATTCACAAATTAGCACCAACGGCTTGGGAGAATTCTGCTATTTCTCACGCGATTTTGTTTGAACAAATTAGCAATGAAGAAATAGAATTACATTATAAAGTTCCACCAATAAATTTAAATCATTTTAAAAATCTAACCACAGATTTTGCCATGATTCAGTTTTCAATTATCAATCAACCCGACAGCAATACAGGTTATACCTTAGATGACAATTCAAGAGCTTTAGTGGCTATTTGTCAGCATTACGAACTTAAAAACGATAAGAACGATTTAGAATATATTTCTAAATATTTCCACTTTATAAAATATTGTTTACAACCAGAAAGTTATTTTTTAAACTATGTGGATGTGGATAAAAAATTCACAAAACAAAATTCGGAAAATTTAGCAGATTCTAACGGTAGAGCCATTTGGGCTTTAGGTTATCTAATTTCAATTGGCGATAAATTGCCAACGGAGTTAATTGAAGAAGCAAAAGAAACCATGCAGTTGGCTTTGGTAAATGTGTGTAAAATTCATTCTCCTCGTGCTATGGCATTTATCATAAAAGGGATTTATTATAGTAATATTAAAAATCCTTCAGGTGATAATGTTTTAATTTTAAAGCATTTAGCTGATAAATTAGTACAAATGTATAAACATGAAAATGACAAAAACTGGCATTGGTATGAAAGCTATTTAACCTACGGAAATAGCATTTTACCTGAAGCAATGTTATGTGCTTTTTTAGTAACTGATAATGAAAATTATAAAACCATTGCGAAAACTTCATTTGATTTTTTACTATCAAAAATCTTTATTAATGATGTTATAAAAGTGGTGTCGAACAAAGGTTGGTTACAAAATAATAGCGATTCACTAAACGAACAAATAGGTGGAGAACAACCAATTGATGTGTCTTATTCCATAATTGCATTAAGTAAATTTTACGATGTTTTTCAAGAAGAAGATTATCTACAAAAAATGGAAATCGCCTTCAATTGGTTCTTAGGTAAAAACCATTTACATCAAATTGTTTACAACCCTTGTACCGGTGGTTGTTATGATGGTTTAGAAGATACGTATTTGAATTTAAATCAAGGTGCAGAATCTACTGTAAGTTATTTAATGGCAAGGTTAACTATTGAAAAACACTTCGTTAAAATTGAAAAAGCAACCAAGTTATTAAATATAAATTATTCTAAAAAATTGAATAAAAATCAAATCATTAAAATTTAAAAAAAAAAAATATTATGGCCATTAAAAAGCAGCACACATTCGCACCAAAAAAAAGTGATAAGAAAAAAAATGAAGCAGCTAGTTCTAAAGAAAATTCTGCAAAATCGAAACAATCGATTAAAAAGAAAATGAATGAATTTGGAGATAATGATTCTCTTTAAAAACACAATATTATGACAAATCAAACACAAAATCTTTTTATAGTGGAAGATAATCCTGAAAGCGCCTTGAAATTACATCAATTTTTAGATACTAGATTTGGTACCGTTTTCAATATTTCCACTTTTACAGATGCCGTTACAGCTCTATCAAAAGTGGATGAAAACACGAGTGTTGTAGTCTTAGATTACGATTATTTTGGGATTGAAGGCAACAAAATTGTCGATTTTATTAAAAACATCAACAAAAAAACCAAAGTAATCATTCTTTCTAATAACGATGAAATTTTTACAGCAATTGATTCGTACAGAAACGAAGGTGATAATTATTTACTAAAAGAAAAAGGTGTGAAAAAGAAACTAAGCACCACTTTGTTTGAGATTGTAACTTATCCAGCTAACTATTTGCAAATGAAATATAGTGTGAGTCAGTTTTTCGTTTATCTCGTCTTTTTATTCATAGTTGTTGGGTTTTTAGTTTTTTTAGGAATGATATCCATCTAATAATTATAGAAGTTTTAAAAAAAATTATGTAACAGTTATAAGCTAAATAAAAGCCAATTTTATAATATGATTAAATCGAAGTTTATGATGAACTCAAATAGTATTTTAAAAGACAGAATAGAAAAAAATTTAGAAGAAAATTCTATTACTAATACTATCATAATTGATGTTTTAGGTGATGAAGTTACTTTGAAAGGAATTGTTGATTCTTATGAGATTAAAGATAAAATAGAACAAATTGTGTTGCGTTTTTCTGAGGTTCAAGCTGTTAATAATGAGTTAGCCATATTTAATGAAAATTAGAAATATAAATTTATAGTTATGATACCAAAAATTGGATTATCCGAAGAGAATTTAGAAAAAAGCATCGGTTTATTAGGTGTTGTTTTATCTGATGAAATGACACTTTACATAAAAACCAGAAAGTTTCATTGGAATGTAGCCGGTCAAAGTTTTATGGAATTGCACAAATTATTTGAAGCGCAATATTCAGAATTAGAAAAATTGATTGATAATGTAGCGGAACGAATTGGGAAACTAGGCGGGAAAACAATTGGTACAATGAATGAATTTTCATTGCTCACGCGAATTGTAGAGCATCCTAACAAATATCCAGTTCAAAATGCGATGTTAACAGAATTATTAAACGATCATAAAACTATAATTTACGAATTACGAAAGGACATTGACATTTGTACAAATGAATGCCACGATGCCGGAACAGCCGATTTGTTGACAGGAATTTTACAACAACATGAAACAATTGCTTGGATATTAAGAAGGTATTTAAGTTAAAAATTAAACACTAATCATTAAAATAAAAGTTATGGACTACGAAAATTATTATTACGGAATGAACATTATTTGGTGGGCAATTTGGGTGGTATTATTGTTTTGGATTTTTGCGATTCCTTACGATATTCCAGGGCAAAGACGTAAAAAAGATTCGGCTTATGATATTTTGAAAAAAAGATATGCAAATGGAAGTATTACCGAATCAGAATATAATGACAAGAAAGAAATCTTAGAAAGAGAATTTAAAAAACCTTAAAAATTCAGATCATGAGTAAGAAAGAAAAATTTCCGAAAGCTGCAAACGAACAATTAGACAAAAAAGATGGCTACCCAACTTATCCAGTTGATGAAGATATTTACAATAAATTCAATAAGGAATTTGATATTGATCCTGAAAATATTTCTAAAAAGAAAGAAATTATCAAAATTGAAAAACATCCAATTTGGAATGAAAAAAATTTCAATCAAGATAAATCTGGAAGCGATTTAGATGTTCCAGGTTCAGAACTAGATGATGAACAGGAAAATATTGGAAGTGAAGATGAAGAAAACAACTTATACAGTACAGGTGGTGATAATCACTCCAATTTAGATGAAAATAAAGAATAATTAAAAAACAAAACCATGATACGAACAGCAAGTGCACATTGGGAAGGAAATTTAAAAGAAGGAACAGGAACGTTATCTACACAAAGTGGCGTTTTAGAAAATACGAATTATAGCTTTAAAACACGCTTTGAAGTAGGTGTAAAAGGCACCAATCCAGAAGAATTATTAGCCGCAGCACACGCTGGTTGTTTTACAATGGCAGTTTGTGCAAAGCTTAACGCGAAAGGATTTACGCCAAGCACATTAGACACAGAAGCGACTGTTACTATGAACGATATTGAAATTGTAAGCGTACATTTAAAAATCTCAGGAGCAGTTCCAAACATTAGCGCAGAAGAATTTGCAACTATTACCAAAGATGCTGAACAAAACTGTTTCATATCTAAAGCATTGAGTATTCCAATTTCTTCAGAAGTACATTTTGAATTTGAAAATCTATAAGCTCAAATAATAAAAACAAAAATAAACCCAATGAAAAACATATATTTACTTTTAACCGTTTTATTTCTAATATTCAGTTGTAAAAAAGAAGCCACTGATGAAAAATACACGGATTTAATTTTGGAAGATACTTCAATAGAAACCTTTTTCAAAGCTAATCCTGAAAATGAAAAAATAAAAAAAGAAGTAAAATTATTCTATAAAAATAGAGATTTTCAATACGCTTGGTTTACCAAAAACGGTATGACACAAGCTGTGCCTAATTTTCAAAATCAATTGCAAAATTATCGAAACGCTTTTAATGATAAAACATTTAAAAATGCGCAATTAGATACTTTGATTACGATGATTAAAATGAATCCTGATGCCTCGAAAATTGATGTAAAACAAAGAGAAAATTTAGAGTTACTATTAACGACAACTTTTTTTAAATATTCTGAAAAAGCATTTTCGGGTATCAACAAAACACCACGACAATTAGATTGGTTTATTCCAAGAAGTAAAAAGAATTTTCAAGTAATGTTGGAATCTTTGATACTGAAAGATGAAAATGATACAACCTACGAACCAGTAAATGCTTACTATTCGAAATTGAAAGAGAAGCTTTTATTATATCGAGACATCAAGAAAAAAGGAGGATTTCCAAGAATTAAAACAGATAAAAAAACAATAAAAATAACAGAATCAGATTCTTGCTTAATTCAAGTGAAACAACGTTTGTATTTGTCTAAAGATTTAAAAGCTAATGACAGAACGATTCTTTTTACAGAAAGTTTAAAAACAGCTGTTTCTAATTTTCAACAACGTTTAGGCTTACCTGAAACTGGAATTTTAGATGGAAAAACGATTATGGAAATGAATCGAACAGTCGATTTTCGTATCAAACAAATGTTGGTAAACTTAGAGCGTTTACGATGGGTTCCAGTTGAAATTGAAAGCGATTATTTATTGGTTAACATTCCAGAATATAAATTACATGTTTTTAAAGACAAAAAAATACTTTGGGAAACTAATGTAGTAGTGGGTAAGGAAGCAAAACAAACCACCATTTTTAAAGGAAATATTTCCCGAATTATGCTAAATCCATATTGGAATATTCCTAACAGTATTATCAATAACGAAATTATTCCAGCAATAAAAAAGGATAAAAATTATTTGTCAAAAAATAATATGGAAGTTGTTTCTTTTCAAGGTGAGCCGATGAATGAATCAAGTATTGAGTGGAATAAATACACCACGAAGAAAGTACCTTTTATCATCAGACAAAAACCTGGAAAAGACAATGCTTTAGGAGAAATGAAGTTCCTTTTTCCTAATAGTTATAGTATTTATTTACACGACACACCTTCAAAAGGATTATTTGATAGAAACGAAAGAGATTTCAGTCATGGATGTATTCGTGTCGAAAATCCAAAAAAGTTAATGATGTATTTGCTGGAAAACAATACTACTTGGACACAAGAAAAAGTAGATAAGGTTCTAAAAACAGATACCGAAACAGGCATTTCTATTAAACCCAATATGCCAGTTTATATTGCCTATTTTACGGCTTGGGTGGATCATAAAGGTAACCTAAATTTTAGAAATGATATTTATAATTTAGACGAAGAATTAGGTAAAGAAATTTTTATTGAATAATAAATCAAGAATATTACAACTCCTTAAAGGAGTTATATAACACTTTTAATGCTCATTATTTAGAGTTTTACAATTTTAAAAATTATTCGTAATCAAATTTTATATAATGGAAAACGTAACGGAACACTATACAATTGAGGTATTAAATTCATTAGTTATAATAAATAATGATAGAATTGAAGGTTATAAAACGGCAAGTAAAGAAACAAAAGAAATAGATTTAAAAACATTGTTTTTTGATTTTATAAAAACTAGCGAGCTATGTAGAAAAGAATTAATTGCTGAAGTAATAAAACATGGAGGAATACCAAACGAAGGCACAAGAATAACTGGAAAGTTTTTTCGCGTTTGGATGGATGTTAGAGTCGCATTAATGTGTAACAACAGAAAAGCAATTCTAGATTCGTGTAAATATGGCGAAGATGTAGCATTGGAAACATATAAAAATGTACTCATTCAAGATGTTAATGCTATTAATTCAAAAGAGCAGAATATGCTAAATATGCATTACCAGATTTTAAAATCTGACTACGATAAAATTAATGAATTACGTTACACAATTAGTATTAAAAAAAGAACAGAGTAAATGTGTTTTTGTTAAGAGAAGAAGTAATTAAAGTACTCACCAAAATTTAGTTTTGGTACTAACACAAAGCATTTTTTTTAACCTACAAGATTTCTAAAAGGCTTGTAGGTTTTTCTTAATTAAAATAAATAAATGATGCAAAACTATCTTAAAAATATATTTGAAGATACTGGAAAAGTGGCTGTGTTCACGGGAAGGTTTTTCAAAGAAATTTTAAATCCGCCATTTCAAATCAATGAGTTTTTAAGGCAATGCTATGCTATTGGATATAAATCCTTGCCATTAGTTTCCATTACTGGATTTATTATGGGATTGGTTTTAACCATTCAATCTCGACCAACTATGATTCAATTTGGAGCAGAAAGTTGGTTGCCAAGTATGGTTTCTTTATCATTAGTTAGGGAAATTGCGCCGGTAATTACAGCACTAATTTGCGCTGGAAAAATTGCATCAGGAATTGGAGCCGAATTAGGTTCGATGAAAGTAACTGAACAAATTGATGCTATGGAAGTTTCGGCTATAAATCCATATAAATATTTAGTCGTTACCCGAATTTTAGCAACAACATTAATGCTTCCAATTTTAGTGATTTTCGCTGATTTTGTTGGGATTTTTGGTGGTTATATTGGTTATAACGTTCGCGGAAGTATGAGTTTGTTTCGTTACTTTTCTGAAGTTGCTGAACATTTGGAATTTTTAGATTTGATTCCTGCAGTAATTAAAACATTTTTCTTCGGATTTTTTATTGGTTTAATAGGTTGTTATAAAGGATTTAATGCTTCAAGCGGAACCGCAAGTGTTGGAATTGCAGCTAATGAAGCCGTAGTTGCCGCATCGCTTTCTGTTTTTATAATAGATATGTTGGCCGTTCAAATAACAGATTTATTCTTTTAAAATCATGGAAAATAACGCAATAATTTCTATAAAAAACTTGTCCAAATCATTTGGTGAACATGACGTATTAAAAGACGTAAATCTGACTGTTAATAAAGGTGAAGATTTGGTTATTTTGGGGCGATCTGGTTCAGGAAAATCGGTTACGATAAAATGTTTAGTCGGATTAGTGAAAGCAGATAAAGGCGAAATTAAGGTTTTTGATACTGATATTACAAAACTTAAAAACCAAGAACTTAATGATATCAGATCTCGCATCGGATTTATGTTTCAAAATGGCGCTTTGTATGATTCTATGTCGGTGCGACAAAATTTGGCATTTACACTAAAACATCATACGAGAGAAGTGGCTGACGATGAAATTGAAAAACAAATTATTGATGCTTTAACCAATGTTGGATTAGAGGATTCTATAGATAAAATGCCAGCAGAATTATCAGGCGGAATGCGAAAACGAATTGCTTTGGCGAGAACTTTAATTATTCAACCAGAAATTATTTTATATGACGAGCCTACTTCAGGTTTAGATACTATAACTTCAAGAGAAATTAGCGAGTTGATTTTGTCAGTTCAAAAAAAATATAAAACCGCATCCATTATTATTACGCATGATATGGCTTGTGCCAAGTTAACAGGAAACAGAATTATGATTCTTAAGGATGGCGTAATTCATGCAGAAGGAACGTATGCCGAATTAGAGAACAGTACCGATGAATGGGTAAGTTCTTTTTTTATTTAATTTAAAAATAACAGTATGACACAAAATTCAAATTATACATGGAAATTAGGAATGTTTATCATTATAGGTGTTATCCTATTTATGGTATCCATTTATTTTATTGGAAATAATAAAAATTTATTTAGTTCAACCTTTCAATTGAAATCGCATTTTAAAAATGTAAACGGATTGAAAGAAGGAAATAATGTTCGTTTTTCAGGAATTAATGTTGGAACAGTAGAAGGAATCGAATTTATTTCTGATTCTTCTGTGGTTGTGAATATAGTTATTAAACAGGAAGTTCAACAATATATTAAAACGGATGCCATTGCGAGTATTGGCTCAGATGGATTAATGGGCGATAAAGTGTTGACTATTTCTCCAGGAACTTCATCTAATAAAATGGTAAGTGATAATTCAACTATTCGTTCTTTTAAAGCCGTTGATATGGAAGATTTAATGAAGGGTTTGAATAAAAGTGTGGATAATGCTCAAATTATAACCGCACAATTATCGGAATTTAGTACGAAGATTAATAAAGGTAAAGGTGCATTAAATAAGGTTTTAACCGATGAAGAATTTGCCAAAAGTTTTGATATAACCATTCAGAATTTAAAAGCAAGCTCGGAGGAATTCGTGCAGTTTACAACAAATATGAATGATAAAAACGGAACATTATCTAAATTAATGACCGATCCTAAATATGCCAATTCTATTGAAAAAACGTTAGATAATTTAGAAAAAAGCTCTAATGAATTTGATGTCTTTACCAAAAAATTAAATAATGATAAAGGTATTTTGTCAAAATTAGTCAGCAATGAACGTTTGGCAGCTTCTTTAGATTCTTCTTTAACGAATATAGAAAAAGGTTCCAAAAACTTAATTGAAATAGAAGAAGCAGCCAAACATAATTTTTTACTTCGTGGTTATTTTAAGAAAAAGGAAAAAGCCTTAGAAAAGAAAAAAGAACTATTGTCAGGAAATTAAAACCTATGAATTTTGAAACATTTCTAAGATTTTATATAACAATTATCTATATAATAAACTGGAACTTTACATTATAACTAAACTCATAAAATCATGAAAAAATTATCAATTTATTTTATGTTATTACTTTTATCAGTTAACATAATTCCAACTTCTTCTTATGCTGAAGTAAATCGTACAAATATTGCAACAAAAAATCCAAAAGAAGTTCCTGCAGAAGCTAAGATCCTTTTAAATCGTTTGAGAGAAATTCAAAAAATGGATAAATCAGAAATGACAAGAGCTGAAAAAAAAGAACTTCGTAAAGAAGTTAAAACAATTAAAACAACTCTAAGAACTTCATATAGTGGAGTGTATCTTTCAGTTGGAGCAATTATTATAATTATATTATTATTACTTTTAATTTAATTTTAGTTAATTTTAATTCTGAAAAAGCACCGAATTTATTCGGTGCTTTTTCATTTTATTAAAGCTCGTAAAATGAAAACAGATAAGCACTTTGTCATGAAATTAAAAACCTATGAATTTTACAAATTATTGGCAATATACTACAACATTGCTCATCCATAAACAACGCAACTTTGTTTCATATTAATAACTAAAATTAAAAACATGAAACTAAAAAAACTATTATCAGCAATTGTCTTATCAATTGTTGGTTTATTTGGAGCTTGTTCAGAAGATGATTTTCAAGAAACTATAGGTGTTTGCCCAGAAGTTATGGCTACTAGTCCAACAAACGGAGAAACTAGTGTAGCTTTAAATAAAGTAATTACGGTTACTTTTAATGAGGAAATGAATCCTTCAACAATAAACCCAACATCATTTACTATTGTAAATGGGACAACAAGTATTCCAGGAATCATTACATATTCTGGAAATACGGCATCTTTTACTCCAACAGGAAATCTTGTAGCTAACAAAACCTATATAGGTAAAGTCACAACAGCAGTAAAAGATTTAGATGGAAACGCTATGCAAGAAGATTATATCTGGACGTTTAGTACTGGTACGAGTTTACAACCATTAGTAATTTCAACAGATCCTGATAATAATGAAACAGGTGTAGTTTTAAATAAAATTATTACTGCAACTTTCAACACTCCAATGAACCCTACAACCATTAATGGAACATCGTTCATATTAAAACAAGGTGTAACTTCAATTGCTGGTGTGGTTTCTTATTCTGGTACAACGGCTTCTTTTGTTCCTTCATTACCATTAACAGCAAATACAGTTTATACGGCAACTATTACAACAGGTGCAAAAAATGTTGCAGGAGTTGCTCTTTCAAGTGATTATGTTTGGAGCTTTACAACAGGAACTTTAATAGCTCCAATTGTAACGTCAACTGATCCTTTAAATATGGAAAGTGGTGTAGCTTTAAACAAAATTATTAATGCTTCATTTAATATGCCAATGGATCCATTAACTATTTCTGGAACTACATTTACGGTAAAAATTGGAACTACAACAGTATTAGGTTCGGTTTCTTATAGTGGTACGACAGCAACGTTTACTCCTTCAAGTAATCTTAATACTAACACTACTTATACTGCTACAATTACAACTGGTGCTAAAAATTTAGCAGGAGTTGCATTAGCTAATAATTATGTTTGGACATTTAATACAAATACCTCTTTGAATCCACCATTTGTTGATTTAGTTTCAGCAGATAGATTTGGAATTTTAGCTGGTGTAGGTATTAGTAATAATGCAGGTTTTAGCGAAATCCATAATATGGATGTCGGAATTAGTCCAGGAGTTCGTTCTTCTGTAACGGGTTTTCCACCAGCAATTGTGGTTAATGGTGCTATTTATGCATCAGATGATTTAGTTCCAGCTGGAGTTGCAGCTATGTTAGTTCAAGCTAAACAAGATTTAACAAATGCTTATTTATTTGCTGAAGGAGCAACATCTCCGGCACCAGCAACAGTTTCAGGTGACCAAGGAGGTTTAACTCTTGCGCCAGGAATATACAAATCTACTTCTACATTATTAATTCAATCAGGTGATTTAACACTTGACGCACAAGGTGATGCTAATGCGGTTTGGATTTTCCAAGTTGCCTCTGACTTTACAACAGTTGGTGGTGCAGGAGGAAGTGTTATTTTAAGTGGTGGAGCTCAAGCTAAAAATGTGTTTTGGCAAATTGGTAGCTCAGCAACAATTGGTAACGGAACTGCATTTAAAGGAAATGTATTAGCCTTAACCTCAATTACAATGGGACCAAACGCAACTGCTGTCGGAAGAATGCTAGCGAGAAACGGTTCTGTGGTAATGACAAGTACTAATATAATTGACAAACCTTAATTCATACCATTATGAAATCAAATTTTAAATTAACAACAGGACCATGCCAAGCGTGGTCCTTAAATAAAATGCCTTTGAAAAATTTTATTTTAACAGTTTCGTTGTGTTTAACAACTTTAACTTCAGTGCAAGCGCAAGAAGTGCAATATTCTAACCCATCTTGGTGGTTTGGAGCAGCTGCAGGAGCCAATTTTAATTTTTATCAAGGTTCAACTCAAACGCTTAATGCCAATTTTACAGCGCCAACTGCCTTTCATGATGGTTTTGGAGCAGGTTTATATTTAGCACCACTTTTAGAATACCATCGTCCAAATTCAGCTTGGGGATTTATGTTCCAAGCAGGATACGATAGCAGAAAAGGAAAGTTCGACCAAGTTATGACACCATGTGATTGTCCAGCAGATTTATCAACTAAATTAAGTTATTTGACTATCGAACCAAGTTTAAGATTGGCTCCGTTTAAATCTAACTTTTATTTATATGGTGGACCAAGATTGGCTTTCAACTTAGACAAATCTTTTGTGTACGAACAAAGTATCAATCCTAATTTTCCTGCGCAAACACCAAGTCCTGATGTAACTGGAGATTTTAGTGAAGTAGAAAAAACAATCCTTTCTATGCAAATTGGTATGGGTTACGATATTCCTTTATCTTCCGCAAACAGAAAGACTAAGTTTGTACTTTCTCCGTTTGTTACATTTCAACCTTATTTCGGACAAAATCCAAGAGCTATTGAAACTTGGAACTTAACTACAGTTAGAGCAGGAATTGCTTTAAAATTAGGTGGAGGAAAAGCGATTGAAAATGCAAATGTTGCCGATGGTGAAGTTCAGTTTACCGTAGCTCAACCAGATAATGTGTTAGTAGAAAACAGAGTTAGAGAAGTATTTCCATTAAGAAATTATATCTTTTTTAATGTGGGTTCAACAGAAATCCCTAGTCGTTATGTACTTTTAAACAAAGATCAAGTTAAAGATTTTAAAGAAGATCAAGTACAATTTTCGACTTCAAAAAATACAACAGGAGCACGTTCAGAAAGACAAATGGCAGTGTACTATAATGTAATTAATATTTTAGGAGATAGAATGCAAAAAAATCCTTCATCAACTATTAAATTAGTAGGTTCTTCTGAAAAAGGTCCAGATGACGGTCGTGCTATGGCTCAAAGTGTAAAAGATTACTTAACTTCAGTTTTTAGTATTAATTCTTCAAGAATTACTGTAGAAGGAAGAACAAAACCAGTAGTGGCTTCAGAACAACCAGGAGGAACTAATGAATTGCTTTTACTTCGTGAAGGAGATCAACGAGTTACAATTGAAAGTAATTCACCAGAATTGTTAATGGAATTTCAAAGTGGAGACGCACCCTTGAAACCAATCGAAATTTATACGACTTCACAAAATACGAATCCAGACGATATTACTTTTAATGTTGCTGGTTCTAAAGAAGTGTTTTCAACTTGGTTTTTAGAATTGAAAGATGAAAATGGAAAGGTGAAAAAATTCGGACCATATACTGAAGATAAAGTAATAATTTCTAGAAAATTAATTTTACAAAATCAAAAGCAAGGTAACTTTAATGTTAAAATGACAGGAATAACTTTAACTAGTAAAACAGTAGTAAAAGATGCAACGGTTTATATTTTACCTTATGTAGCGCCTAAAGTTCAAGAAAGTATCAGATTTAGTGTGATTTATGAATTTAACGAATCAAAATCAATTGCTATTTATGAAAAATATTTAACTGAAATTGTTACTCCAAAAATTCCTGTTGGTGGAACCGTAATTATCAAAGGATATACAGATATTATTGGTGAAGAAAGTTATAACAAGAATTTATCTTTAGCAAGAGCAAATGATGTGAAAAGTATCATTGAAAAAAGCTTAGCTAAATCAGGTAGAAATGATGTGAAGTTTGAAGTTTATGGTAGTGGAGAAGACGAAAGTAAATCACCATTTGAAAATAAATTTCCAGAAGAACGTTTTTATAACAGAACTGTTGTAATTGATATTCTTCCAGCACAATAATTTAAATATATATAATAGAAAAAGCCAGAATTTACGTTCTGGCTTTTTTTATGTTTTTAAATCACTTTCTTAATTACTCTCAATTTGTGAGTATGTCTTCCGGTATCTACATTGTAAATTCCTAAATGGTCAATTCTGTCAATTCTAACTTTTCCTGAAGCGTGAATGATGTAATTGTTTTCCATCATAATACCAACATGGATAATGTTTCCTTCTTCATTATCGAAAAAGGCTAAATCTCCGGGTTCACTTTCTTCGATAAAACTTAACGCTTCACCTTGTTTGGCTTGTTGCGAAGCATCTCTTAAAAGTTTATAACCGTTTAATTTATACACCATTTGTGTAAATCCAGAACAGTCAATACCAAAAGGTGTTTTTCCGCCCCATAAATACGGTGCATTTAAATATAGAAAGGCAGTTTTAAGCAGATTTTCTTTGGGTTTTATACCACATTCTTTTTTTCCTTCAAACTGAAAATTGGCAGTGTTTACTTCATTTATGTCTAAGAAATTCAAGGAACTTCCTAATGGAATTGGCATCAATTGATTCGTTTCGTACGAAATGAAATCAATTAATTCTCCATTTAAAACAATCTCTGAATTTTCTAGTAAATTGAATTGATTTTCGGTAATTTCTTGGAACTGTTTGTTGTCAATCCAACCTTCGTACGTATCGAAAGTGGTTTGAATTTTGGTCCATTTAGGAGTAGTTTCAATTATTTTAAAAGAATCACCAAACAACAATTGAGAAACCATTTCACTTCTGTCACTGGCTTCACTTCTTATCGGTACAATTCCTAAATTACAAATTCCAAACATGTATAGAATATAGAAAGTAGAATATAGAAGTTAGAAAGCGTAAATGTATCTAACTTCTATATCTAAATTATTAAATTATGCTCTTTCAATAACAATTGCAGAAGCACCACCACCACCATTACAGATAGCTGCAGCACCAATTTTCGCATTGTTTTGTGCTAAAACATTAATTAAAGTTACAATAATTCTGGCACCTGAACAACCAAGAGGATGTCCTAAAGAAACGGCACCACCATTTACGTTTATTTTATCGTTATCTAAACCTAAGATTTTCGCATTGGCTAAACCAACTACTGAAAAGGCTTCGTTAAATTCGAAGAAGTCTACATCAGCAACTGATAAACCAGCTTTATCTAATGCTTTTGGTAATGCTTTTGCAGGAGACGTTGTAAACCATTTTGGTTCTTGCGCTGCATCTGCGTATGATTTGATATATGCTAAAGGTTTTAAACCTAATTCGTTTGCTTTTTCTTCACTCATTAACACTAATGCCGCAGCACCATCATTAATAGTTGAAGCGTTTGCCGCCGTTACAGTGCCTTCTTTTGTAAAAACTGCAGAAAGAGTAGGGATACGGTCTAATTTCACATTAGTGAACTCTTCGTCCTTAGAAACGATAATTGGATCACCTTTTCTTTGAGGTACTTCAACAGGAACAATTTCTGTATCAAATTTACCTGCTTCCCATGCATTTGCAGAACGGGTATAAGATTGAATAGCGAAATTATCTTGGTCTTCACGAGAGATGTTATATTCAGTGGCGCATAAATCGGCAGAAACTCCCATAGCGTTACCATCGTAAGCGTCTGTAAGTCCGTCTTTTTGCATTCCGTCTACGAAAGTAGTTGGTCCGAATTTTACACCATTTCTTAAGTGTGCATAATGCGGAATTAAACTC
>JAUMDQ010000255.1:0-9501 GCA_032121715.1 Flavobacterium sp. | reverse complement strand
TCCTTAACTATAACGTTCGCTATTTTTTAGAGCAATGTGTTTTAAGTGTTCAAAAAGCACTTGTTAACCTTGATGCTGAAATTATCGTAGTCGATAATAATTCATCGGATGATAGTTGCAAAATGATGAAACAATTGTTTCCAAACATCAAACTTATTGAAAACCCAGTAAATGTGGGTTTTCCGAAAGGAAATAATATTGCTGTTGCCGAAGCTAAAGGCGAATATATTTGCATTTTAAATCCAGATACTGTTATTGCGGAAGATACTTTTACTAAAATTTTTAAAGCCAAACTCCAAACTCCAAACTCCAAACTCGGAATTATCGGATGTAAACTCATTGACGGAACAGGGAATTTTCTTCCAGAAAGTAAACGTGGCGTTCCAACTCCTTGGGTTGCATTTACCAAAATTTTCGGATTGTATAAATTTTCTAATTATTTTGGGAAATATTATGCGCAACATCTCACCGAAAATCAATCGGGGAAAGTGGATATTTTGGTTGGTGCTTTTATGATTATGAAACGCGATTTGTATTTGCAGGTTGGCGGTTTTGATGAAAATTGCTTTATGTATTCGGACGATATCGATTTGAGTTATATGATTCAGAAATTAGGAAAAGAGAATTTCTATTTTCACAAAACAACAGTCATTCATTATAAAGGAGAAAGTACAGTTAGAGATGAGAAATATTTGAAACGTTTCCGTGAAGCGATGCAGTTTTTCTATAAAAAACATTTTAAAAAATCAATAATTTTCGATGTGATGATGCAAGTTGGAAGTTTCATTTTTACGATTTTCAAACAAAAACAGCAAAAAAATACGGTTAGAAATATTGATAAATACATCGTTTTCTCAAAAGAAAATATCAACTTAGATTTGGGTAAATCTGTTGAGTATTTAACTGATTTTAGGCAATTTAATTTTATACATACTATTAATTTAGAAATTGTTTTTGATACAAATTCATTTTCTTTTTCTGAAATTATAGATTTTATGGAAAAAAATAAATCGAAGAATATTACTTTTAAGAACTATATTTCGCAATCAAACTACTTAATTGGTAGCAATAATGCAAATGATAGAGGTGAAGTTATAAATTTTTGATTTTTTGATTATTTCGTGATAAAACATCAAAATATTTATTAATTTTGTATTCCAAAGAATAAAACACAACATTACAATAATAATATGGCAAGATTTGAATTGAAACTTCCTAAAATGGGAGAAAGTGTTGCGGAAGCAACCATTACAAATTGGTTAAAAAAAGTAGGCGAAACCATTGAAATGGACGAAGCGGTTTTAGAAATTGCTACGGACAAAGTAGACAGTGAAGTGCCTTCTGAAGTTTCTGGAACTTTAGTTGAAATTTTGTTTAATGTGGATGATGTGGTTCAAGTTGGACAAACAATTGCCATTATTGAAACAGAAGGTGGTACAGTTGCATCAACTCCAGAAGTGAAATCGGAAGCTCCAGTTGCGGTTGCAGAAGTGGCTAAAACAATTGAAGCAGCTATTGAAACTAGCGCTCCAGCTGATTTTTCTGGTTCAGACAAATTCTTTTCGCCATTAGTAAAAAATATGGCTAAAGCTGAAGGGATTTCTTTAGCGGAATTAGAAGCTATTGCAGGTTCAGGTAAAGATGGTCGTGTAAACAAAGAAGATATTTTAAAATATATTGCGAATAGAGGTAATCAACCTGTTGCTGCAAAAGTAGCGGTTGCAGCTCCGGTTGCTTCGGCTCCAGTTTCAGCTACAAAAGTAGCACCATCAGTAAACGGTGGTGACGAAATTGTAGAAATGGACAGAATGCGTAAGTTAATTGCGGGTTACATGGTAGCTTCAGTACAAACTTCAGCACACGTGCAGTCGTTTATTGAAGTGGATGTAACAAACATTGTGAAATGGAGAGATAAAGTGAAAACTGCTTTCGAAAAACGCGAAGGTGAGAAATTAACGTTCACTCCAATTATGATGGAAGCAGTGGCAAAAGCGTTAAAAGATTTTCCAGGAATGAATATTTCTGTTGATGGCGATTACATTATCAAACGTAAAAACATTAACTTAGGAATGGCAGCAGCTTTACCAAACGGAAACTTAATTGTTCCTGTAATTAAAAATGCTGATCAATTAAATTTAGTTGGAATGGCTAAAGCGGTTAACGATTTAGGAAGTCGTGCAAAAGCAGGAAAATTAAAACCAGACGATACACAAGGTGGAACTTATACAGTAACTAACGTGGGTACATTTGGTTCAGTTTTCGGAACGCCAATTATCAATCAACCACAAGTAGGTATTTTAGCTTTAGGTGCTATTAGAAAAGTACCTGCAGTTATTGAAACTCCAGAAGGTGATTTCATCGGAATCCGTCAGAAAATGTTCTTATCTCACTCTTATGATCACAGAGTTGTTGATGGTGCTTTAGGTGGAAGTTTCGTAAAACGCGTGGCAGATTATTTAGAAGCATTTGATATCAATAGAGATTTCTAATTATCAAAATACATATTTTAAAAATGCCTGATAAGAAATTATCAGGCATTTTTTTTATCCAATAAATAATGTTAATTTTAGTTAATAGTATTGGTATGATGTTTGATATTAACAATTAAATCAATTTAACTAAAAAAATTATGAAAAAAATCATCTATTTCGGAATAGCAATTTCATTATTTAGTTGCAAAGACGCTATTAAGACAGAAGCGAATAACGATTATTTAATTGCAGAAAACATCAAATTTGATGAACCTACAATTAATTCTAATTTGACCATTACTACAAAAGCCGATTTGTTAGGGTATTGGGTGGGTCAATTTACCGATGATATGCCTCAAAATGAAAATGAGGAGGAATATGTTGATGAAGATTTTTATGGAGTTGATTATGAATACAATAAAAAAATTACTTTTTCTATCGATAAAATAAAAGGAACTGAAATTGTTGGACATTCTATTGTGAGTGGAAATATTCAGAAGTTTAAAGGTAAACTAACAGAAACACCTTTTGCTTTCGAGATTAATGCGAAAGAACCAGGAAATGAAAAATCCGACGGTGAATTTGTATTGACTATTAAGAAAAAAGACACACTACTTTCAGGGAAATGGAATGCTTTCAAAAAGACTGAAAACAAAATCAATCAAAGAAAATTAGAACTGTCTAAAAAAATATTTGAATACAATCCGAATAATAAAATTGAAGACAGATTTGTGGATTTCCATAAATCGGCTATTAAAAAAATAGAATATGATTCTGAAGATAGTGTTGGAAACCCAATTAAGGAATCTTACGAAGACGAACAATATTACACGACTACAGATACTATTTTTAAAATAAATCCTTCCACAGAAATATTAAAAAAAGAATTGGTTGAAAACTTATCTAAAGGTGATGTTTTTATCTTGAGAAATTTAATTTTTGCACGTCACGGATTTGCTTTTAGAGACAAAACATTACGTGGTTTCTTTGATTATCATTCTTGGTATATGCCAGTTTTTTCAGATGTAACTAAAGATTTAACGGCAATTGAAAAGAAAAACGTTGAATTATTATTGCGTTACGAAGAAAATGCAAAAGAATATTATGATCATTTCGGAAGATAATGTTGGCTAGAATTTCTAAATACATAATTTGGGGAAGTTATTTTTACTTCTCCTTTTTGTTGTTGTTAATTACGCTTCAGTACATTCCTTATAATACTGACGTAGCTTTTTTGCGAATCAAACAAGATGAAATTGCCTTAGATTATTATAAAATTGCATTTTTCACTCATGTTTACACGAGTTTTTTTCTAATGATTTTAGGATTCTTACAGTTTTCTAAAACTATAAAAAGAAAATATATCAAAATTCATCGTTGGTCAGGTAGAGTATATGCGGTAATCATCTTATTTCTTTCTGGACCAAGTGGCTTAGTCATGTCGTATCATGCAAATGGAGGAATTTTCTCTAAAACAGCCTTTGTAATTTTGTCTGTTTTATGGATGAGTTTTACGTTTCTTTCCGTTTATTATGTGCTTAAAAAAGACATGGTAAATCATTATAAATTTGCCATTAGAAGTTTTGCTTTAACGCTTTCCGCGATATCATTACGATTGTTCAAATACATCATCGTATTTCTATTTCAGCCACAGCAAATGGAAGCTTACAGAATTGTGGCTTGGTTAGGTTGGACTTTCAATTTACTAGTTGCAGAAATTATTATCCTTTATTTTATTTCGAATAAAATGAAAACCCGTAAAATAAATCAGTAGTATTTATTCGTTTAAATACTTGTTCATCAACTCAAAAAGTTTTTCACGGTTTATAGGTTTCAAGATATAATCAGTAAAACCAGATTTTGTTATCATTTTGATGTCATCACTAGAAGAAAATGCAGTTTGCGCAATAATTGGAATAGTAGTTTCAATTTTGTGAATGTGTTCTAAAGCTTCAAAACCATTCATAATTGGCATTTTTATATCTAATAATATTAAATCAAATTTGTTGTCATTTGTGAAAATATCTACTGCTTCTTTACCGTTTTTAGCTCTAATAAGTTCTAAATTTTTATACGGAGAAAGCATTTTGGTTAAAAGTAAATAGTTGATTTCATCATCTTCCGCAATTAAAATTCTTTTTTGTGAATTTACTGAATTGGAGATAATTGATAGCTTTTCTTTAGTTTTATTTTTAGGTTTTTTCGTAGCTAATTCTAAAGGAATTGAAAAGTAAAAAGTAGAACCATTTCCAATAGAAGATGTTAAACGAATTTTTCCGCGCATCATGTCTAGATAAGCTTTTGTTATAGACAAACCTAATCCTAAACCTGATGATTTTGTTGTGTAATCGTTATCAATTCTTTTAAATCGGTCGAAAATTAAAACTTGGTCTTCAGGGCTAATTCCATAACCCGTATCTTTTACATAAAAATGAATTTCTTGTTGTTCAGAATGAATTTCAAAACCAAATGAAATTTCTCCTTTGTCCGTATATTTAATGGCATTATTAATTAAATTGACTAAAATTTGTTTCACTTTGGTTTCGTCAATTGTGACATAAATTTTATTATTCGATTTGTCTTTTTCGAATACAAGAGCAATTTTTTTATCAGCTGGAATGGTGATTTTTAGTGTTTCATGAATTTCATCTAAGCATTTATTCAAATCTACGGAAGTGTAATTTGGAGTAATTTGCTTGGCATCAATTTTCGACATTTCAATCAAATCATTGATAATTAATACTAAATTATTGCCACTTTTTTCAATCGTTTCTAAATATTCCTTAGTATCTTCATTGTTTAGTTTGTCGTTCTTTAATAAGTTCGTAAAACCTAAAATGGCATTCATCGGTGTTCTAATCTCGTGCGATAAATTCGCTAAAAAAACTGATTTTAATTTATCGTTTTGTTCAGCTTTTAATTTTGCTTTTTTTAATAACTTTTCATGTTCTTTATTGTTTTTATAAAGTTTTCCAATATATCCAAACTCACCTTTATATTGAACCAAACTGTTTATAGCTTTAGTGTTATTGTTTTCCAATATTTTCCGAACTAAATTTAAAGGATTATTCACCCATTTTCTGATAAATAAGAAGTAAATCAGTAAATTTAAAAAAGAAAAAAGTGTAATGAAGTAAATAATGTTGTTTAAGATAATGAAGTTGTTGTTGTAATTTCTAACGAATAAAAAGTTGCCTAGTTTTGTTTTGTTCTCGTCTTGCATTTCAATTTCTATACTCACTTCCGAATCCTTTTCTATGTAGGGCGTATTTGTAACTTCACAATTAGAGTTGGTTATAATATTTAATTTTTCGAAAAAAGCATCATTTAAAATTCTTACCACAAAGAAGTAAGCATAAGGTTTCCCGAATTTTTTATTAGCATTGGTAGATTTGTAAATTCCAGATCCAATAACTTCTACATATCCAGCATTCGTTTTTTTATAAAATCGTAATAAGTCGTGTGTTTTTATGTTTTTTATAGCATCTGATACTTCTAAATCAGACAAAATAATAGGATTTTTACTTTTCTCTATAATTAAATTTCCCGCTTTATCTAAAACAATTACTTTGTCAAAATTGAGAGTATTTAAAGATGTTGCAACTGATTTGTTAAACCATTCTTCGTTTCTATTACTAATATATTTTGTAAAATCATCCCAATAAACAATATCGTTTACATAAGATTCATTTTGTAAAACTTCCATTTTATAAATAGCTAAGACATCTTTTTTGAACTGATTTTTCGTTTCAATGTAATCAATTTGTTGCTGTTTTTTGACATAAAACAATAATCCAGCAAATAGCACAAGGCTAATACTACTTAATATAAATATTAAAATAATAATTTTTGAATAAGTATTTGTGGTTTTTAATTTCATGTAAAATGCTGAGGTGCTTTTTGTTACAATACAATATTAAGCATTTTTTTAATGGTATTTTTCTTATTTTAGACAAAATTTATCAAAATATTTATAACATTTATTATTGAAAATGTTAATATCCTTTATCTTTGTAGCCTAAAATGTAAAAATGGAACTAAAACTTACAAGACCAATTTGTTTCTTCGATTTAGAAACCACAGGTATTGATGTTGGAAAAGACAGAATTGTTGAGATAGCCATATTTAAAGTATTTCCAAATGGAAATAAAGAAAGTAAAACGTGGTTAGTAAATCCTACAATTCCAATTCCACCTCAAAGTACTGCAATACACGGTATTTCTGATGAAAAAGTAGCAAATGAGCCTACTTTTGTAGAATTGTCGTCTCAAATTTACAATATGGTTAAAGATTCAGATTTAGCGGGATATAATTCGGATAGATTTGATATTCCTTTATTAGCGGAAGAATTACTTCGTGCTGGTGTGGATTTCGATATGAAAAATCGCGTTTCAGTTGATGTGCAAACTATTTTTCATAAGAAAGAAGAAAGAACACTTGCTGCGGCTTTGAAATTTTATTGCGGAAAAACATTGGAAAATGCGCATTCTGCAGAAGCGGATACGATGGCGACCTATGAGATTTTATTAGGGCAATTAGAAAGATATCCAGATTTGCAAAATGACATGAAAGCGTTGTCTGAATTTACAACTCGTAAAAAATCTGTCGACTTTGCTGGAATGATTGTTCTGAATGATAAAGATCAAGAAATGTTCAGTTTCGGAAAATATAAGAATATTTTAGTGGATGATGTTTTTGATAAAGATCCAGGTTATTTCGGTTGGATTCAAAATGCCGATTTTCCACTTTACACTAAAAAAGTATTAACAGGTTTGAAATTAAGACGATTAAATACGAAGTAATAGTATGAAGATTATTTGCATTGGTAGAAATTACGCCGACCATATTTCAGAATTAAATAACGAACGCCCAGACGACCCCGTTATTTTTATGAAACCTGATACGGCAATTTTACCGAAGAAAACACCTTTCGTGATTCCAGAATTTAGTAAAGATGTACATCACGAAGTGGAAGTTTTAGTCAAAATTTGTAAAGTTGGAAAATACATAAGTCCAAAATTCGCACATAAATATTACGATGAAATTGGTTTAGGAATCGATTTCACCGCTCGCGATTTGCAAACTATGTTAAAGGAAAAAGGTTTGCCTTGGGAAAAAGCCAAAGCTTTTGACCATTCAGCGATTATTGGTGACTTTTTGCCGAAAAAGAATTATATTTCTTTAGAAAATATTAACTTTGAATTAAGAAAAAACTCAGAAATTGTTCAAAAAGGATCTACTTCCATGATGCTATGGAACATTGACGAAATTGTTTCGTATGTTTCACAATTTTTCACTTTAAAAAAAGGCGATATTATTTTTACTGGTACACCAAAAGGTGTGGCAGCTGTTAACGTAAATGATGTTCTAGAAGGATTTTTAGAAGGTAAACAAATGTTTAAAATACAAGTAAAATAGATGGCATTACAATATAATTTATCAAAAGTCTATGAAATCTCTGAAAATGATAACGATTTTGCCTTGCAAATTGTATCATTATTTTTAGAAGAAGTTCCTGGTGAAATTCAATCGATGAAAAATGCTATTGAATTAAAAGATTACACACAAGCTTATGCGTCTGCACATAAGATAAAGCCAACCTTAGATTTATTAGGTATGGATATCGCGTATGAAGACAATATGCTGATTATGAATTGGACCAAACAAGAGGGAAAACGAAAAGAAATTAAAGACGTTTTCAAATCTTTAAAAACAAGAATTGGCGAAGCTGCAGATGAAATCAAAAAAGATTTTAAGTTGTAAATTCGTACTTTAATAAAATTTTAACCACGCCTTTAGCGTGGTTTTCTTATTTTTACACAAATTTATAAAATGAAGGCAGCTGTCATAACTATTGGAGATGAAATATTAATTGGTCAAATTGTCGACACAAATTCATCTTACATTTCAAAAGCATTAGATAAAATCGGGATTGCAACGTATGAGATGCTTTCTATATCAGATGATAAAAACCATATTTTAAAAACGTTTAATAAAGTTCAGAATAATTTTGATGTTGTCGTTATTACTGGTGGTTTAGGGCCAACAAAAGACGATATTACCAAAAAAACATTTTGCGATTATTTTGATGATGTTTTGGTGCAAGATGATTCCGTTTTAGCTCACGTAAAAGAAATCATTGAAGGGTTTTATAAACGACCAATTACACAATTAAACATTGAGCAAGCGTTAGTGCCTTCAAAAGCAAAAGTGCTTTTCAATAAAATGGGAACAGCTCCAGGAATGCTAATGGAACATAAAAACACTGTTTTTGTTTCTTTGCCAGGTGTGCCTTATGAAATGAAATATTTAGTTGATAATGAATTGATTCCGTATTTGGTTGAGAAGTTTGAACGACCATATATTGTTCATAAAACACTGATGACTTACGGTCGTGGTGAGAGTTTAATTGCGGAACAAATTGAAGATTGGGAAACTAATTTGCCTAGTTTTATAAAATTAGCATACTTGCCAAGTCCTGGAAAAGTACGATTACGATTAACTGCTCGTGGTGAAAATGAAGCAATTTTAAGTGACTCTATTCTGAAAGAAGTAGAAAAATTAGAACCTTTAATTGGTGATATCATTGTAGGTTATGATGAGGATGAAACTATCGAAGTTATTGTAGGAAGAGCATTAACCAAAAAACAACTAACTTTGTCGGTAGCAGAAAGTTGTACTGGAGGAAAAATTGCAGAATTAATCACGTCAGTATCAGGAGCTTCTGCTTATTTTCAAGGAGGAATTGTAGCGTATTCCAATCAAGTTAAAATGGATTTATTGAAAGTGAATTCGGAAACAATAAAACAGTTTTCTGTAGTGAGTGCTGCCGTTGCGAAGGAAATGGCTTTAAATTGTAAAACCATTTTTAATACAGATTTTGCAATTGCCACAACAGGAAATGCCGGACCAACAAAAGGCAACAGTGAAGCCGAAATTGGGACAGTTTTTATTGCAATTGCCACTCCAGATGAAGTTTTTGTAGAAGAATTTAATTTTGGTCAACCGCGTGAAAAGGTTATAGATAGGG
>JAUMDQ010000254.1:6037-6638 GCA_032121715.1 Flavobacterium sp. | reverse complement strand
CAGGAGCGTCATTCACACCATCGCCAACAAAGGCTACCGTTTCGTTTTTGGCCATAATTTCTTTTACCTTGTTTACTTTGTCTTCGGGTAATAAATCGCCATAATAATTAATAATGCCCAATTTGTCTGCTACAAATTTCACAACTGTAGCTTTGTCGCCGCTTAACATGGTAGTTTTCACATTCAAAGCGTTGAGTTTGTTAATGGTAATTTGAGCATCTTCTTTGATGTTGTCTGCAATGGTAAGATAGCCTACAAATTTATTGTTGTAAGCCACGGCAATTACGGTAGCAACTATGGAAGTTGGTTCAATGTCGTATTGGATAGAAAATTTATCCATTAATTTAAAATTTCCGACTAATAATTCGTTGTCATTTACAACTGCTTTTAGACCTTGACCGGGTATTTCTTCTACGTTATTGAGTTTTATATTTGAATCAACTTTTCCAACAAAATTATGTATAGCTGTTGCCACTGGGTGCGTACTTTGACTTTCTAAAGCATTAACCATTTGCAGCATTTCGTTTTTATTATATTCGGGTTTTAAAATGACTTCTTGCACTTTAAAAACCCCTTCTGTCATCGTACCTGTTTTATCCAT